>CAIYFY010000099.1 GCA_903925535.1 uncultured Bacteroidota bacterium
AAAAAAAGAATAATTCAAACTTGGAACAAAAACTTTCCCTACTTTTGCGGGCATTTTTTGAGAAGCAACCAAAAATTTCAGTAAAGATATGGCTAAACGCAAATCCGAACAGGCAGAAATCGTTGAGGTACAAGAGGTATCGAGCACGGGCGCAACATCATCACTCCCTTCATGGGCTCAGGATCCCAAAAATCTTGTGTACGCCCTTGGCGCAGTAGTCGTACTCGTCGGCGGCTGGCTGTTGTACAAAAATCTCGTCCTCGCGCCGAAGAATAAAGAGGCTCTTGCTGCCATGTGGAAAGCAGAGCAGCAGTTTGCCCGCGACTCATTCCAGCTCGCTCTCGACGGCAATTCAGGCAGTGGCCTTGAAGGCGTTGGTTTCCAGGGCTTCGTAGCACTCGCCGATGAGTACAGCGGTACTCCTGCCGGCAGTGCCTGCAGCTATTACGCAGGTGTTTGCTACCTCAATATCGGCAAATTTGACGAGGCAATCAACTCACTGAACGATGTGGACGCCGACGGTGCCGTACTCCCGGCTATGAAGTATGGTCTCCTGGGTGATGCCCACTCTGAAAAACAGGACTATTCCTCGGCACTCAGCTACTACGAGAAGGCAGCAGATGCCGCTGAAGCAGATGTCATTGCCATTTACTACCTGAAGAAACTCGGTATGCTGAACGAGTTCCAGGGCAACAAGGATGCCGCACTGAAAGCTTATGAGCGAATCCGCCGCGACTATCCCAACCAGCAGGTATCCGACTGGCGCGATATTGAAAAATATATCTATCGCCTGAAGCCACAGATATAATTCTGACAACAGAAACCGGGAATAATCAAACAAGATTTTTCCCGGTTTTTTTGTTTGAAAAACACAGCGCTGAAAAAATAATTTGCAAATACGAACGTTAATACATAGTTTTGTACCCTTAATTCGCATAATAGTCTCTCCGCCTATTATAAAAATGTTCAAATGAGTTGTTGTCTGTTTCCCGAAACAGAGGCATACTCTCTCATTAACACTTGTGATTACCGCGTCATCATTTCAGGAAGTAAATCAGTAATCAGCCGCTGTGCTGCAGTCACTGATACCCGGGAGCGATAGCGGGCACGCTAAATTTTTGCTATAAATTAACTTACACAGCTTATGAACACGATCCTTCGTCCTGCGTGTATTGCTCTGCTTCTCTCTCTGACAGGCACGGTCTTCGCGCAAAAATCCGCACTGAAAGAGGAAATTTCCAGGGCAGACCGCCAGTTCGGCCTCTACGCATATCAGGAGGCTCTGCAAACCTATCAGCTTGTTTTGAAGAAAGACCCTTCCAATACAAAGGCACTTTCCAGGACAGGTGATTGCTATTTCAGGATGAACAGCCCCGAAAAGGCTATCGTGTGGTACGAAAAAGCAGTCCGCCAAAATGATGTCTCCCCCGAAACTTATCTCGGCTACGGCAAGGCGCTGATGCAGACCGGAGATTACGATCTGGCGAAAGAGCAGTTCCTCTTCTACGCAGACGAAAATGAGGATACAGGTCGCCATTTTGCAGATATGTGCGACTATGCACTCGAAAACAGCGACTCTGGCAACTCATGGACTGCCAGAAATGAGTCTGTCAACACAACATCCGACGATCTGATGCCGACTGTATCCGGCAAGAAAGTGGTGTTTACCTCCTTCAATACCGAGTTTGCTGCAACTTCAAAGTCAAACGGCAAGGGAAATCAAAACTGGCTTCTCTCTGCACAGGTTTCGCCTCAAACCGGCCAGTTGCAAAAGCTGCAGGCTCTCCGGTCCGAATTGACCAATACACCCAATGAAGGTCCTGTCAGCTTCTCTGCCGATGGAAGCAAAGTGGTTTTCTGCAGGAACAATTTCGTCAACGGTGTTCGTATAACCGATGATGCCAACGCCAGTATGAGCCTCTACACTGCTGACGTGGACGCCAGCGGCAAATGGAGAAATATCAAGCCTTTCACACATAACAGTATTAAATATTCAACCGGATTCCCGTCGCTCTCCCCGAATGGGAAGATGCTTTTCTTTGCATCCGATAACAAAGATGGCTATGGTGGCTGGGATCTTTACGTCTCTGTAAACCGCGACGGAATATGGGGCGCCCCCCGCAATCTCGGGGAGTCGGTGAACACTGCCGGAAACGAAATTTCCCCTTTTTACAACGGTAAGGAGCTGTACTTCTCTTCCGACTGGCATCCTGGTTTCGGTGGCCTCGATGTTTTCTCTTTTGATTACTCGGACAAGGATCAGGCTGAAGTAGTCAATATGGGTCCGGTTGTGAATTCTTCATCCGATGATTTCGGATTTGTACTCGGCGAAAATCAGAAAATTGGCTATCTGTGCAGCAACCGGGAAAAAGGGAAAGGAGACACTGATATCTGGAAACTGACCGGCAAATCCTCCGGAAGTCAGGTAGCCGCCAGAAATACTGACGCCAATAACTCTGCCAAAACTGCCAAAGGAATAACAAATACTGCCCCCAAAACGCTGAAAATAACGGTGCAGGATGAAGACGGCAGACCCGTACCCAGGGCTGAGGTTGACCTGAGCGATTGCTCGGATCAGAGTGGCATGACCGATGCAAGTGGTGTCTACAAATTCGAAGAACTGGACAAGTCAATGGATTGCAATATTGTTGTCCGGAAGGTGGGTTACCGCGATGCTGAAGTTGAACAGAAAAAATTCGGCAAAACCAGTATTACTATCGCCGTCACGCTCGAGCGCGATGCACGCGAGAGTTACACTGGTCGCATTATTGATGCATCCACCCGCAAGGCGCTCCCCGGAGTAACTGTAACAGTTGATTTCGGCGATGACGGCTTCGAGACAGAATCAAATGAAGAGGGACAGTACACACTCATGGTGGAACCCGGCGAAACTTACGTGGTCAATTACAGCAAAACAGGATATACAAGTACTATCGAGCGTATTCGCTTCAATGAAGATGATTTCGAACTCGACAGACTGTCACTGGAGCCGGACACTTATTCGGCAGAAGAAGAGGAGGATGATTCGGACGAATCCGGCAAGACATCAAACTCTCCCTTCGTGAAACTGGTGCCCGTAAAACAGCGCAGCAAAACTGTGGCAATTGACCAGATCAGTGGTTACTCCATTCAAATATCTGCTACTCCCAAAGAGCCCACGCAGTCCAAAATCTCGAGCTATGAATCTTTTTCGGCTGATGGCAACCTGTATCTGCTGAAAGAGAAAAATTACTACAAACTCCGACTCGGTGTATTCAAAACACGTGCAGAGGCAGACGCTGTACTCAAAAAAATTGCCTCGCGCACGGATAATGAAAAAGCGTTTGTCGTGGCTGAACGCGGCGCCGGTTCCGATCTGATTGTGAGGAAGTCTATCCAGAAGTCATCCGGTACAGCCGCCACAGCAAGTTACTACGTCCTCCAGATCGCTACCTATAATGATGTCAGGGATATCAAGGCGCGTGAGTACGAAGATCTTCGGAACCTCAATGCCAATTTGTTCTCTTATACCAAAGACGGGGAGGTTTTTCTCTATCTGGGTGTCTGGCAAACTCAGGAGGATGCCAAAAAGGCCCGTACTGAAGTTTTGAAGCTCGACTACGAAGATGTGACAGTCGTCAAAGTTGAAGCAAATGATCCTGACATTCAGGACTTCATTCTGGGTGGCGTCAACGAAAAGTCGGGAAGCTCGGGAGCGAAACCGTCTTACAGTGCACCTGAGGTATCGAAGCCTTTCCTGGTGCGTGTAGCGTCGGTAACCAACCCCGATCGTTTCAATGTCGAAGAACTGGAGAAGTATGGCCAGGTTGAAACGCGCCCTTCAGAAAACAGCCCCGGTAAAACGCTGATTCTTGTCGGTCGCTTCTCCTCCACGGTGGAAGCTGCCCGCGTCCGCAACAAGATCGTGGCTGAAACCCGCTACAAGGATTCAATTGTTATCAAAGATACTTCCGTCGAATAAAAATCTGCCGGCCGCAGGCAGCGAATCCCGGAGTTGCTTCGTTTTATAGTCATACTCCGGTCGCGGATGAGCCTCCGGCACAAAAAAAGCAGGTTTTAAAAGTTGGTTTATACGAAAGGCATGTCTTCCGGCATGCCTTTCGTTATTTGTGCCGGTCTGTGTTGTACCTTTGTGCTCTAAAATAATTCACTTGCACACTTTCATTGTCAAAACCATGGCCGGCCTCGAGCCGGTACTCTCCGCCGAACTGTCGGCCATAGGCGCTCAGGGCGTTCGCGAACTCAAGCGGGCCGTTGCTTTCGAGGGCGATACTCAAATGATGTATCGCGCCAATTATGAACTGAGAACAGCACTGCGTATTCTCCGAAAACTCACCTCTTTCCCGGCGTACAACGAAAGAAATCTGTACAGCGGTATCCGGGATATTGACTGGTCGCAGTTCCTCGGCCCGGGCGACACGCTGGCTATAGATGCCGTAACCAGCGGTACGGTATTCACACACTCACATTATGTGGAACAACTTGTCAAGGATGCTGTTGTTGACCAGTTCAGGGACAAGTACAACCGCCGCCCGACAGTCAACACGGTAGCGCCAACGCTGAGGATCAATATTCACATTCAGGCCACTACGGTAATTGTTTCGCTCGACACAAGTGGCGATTCGCTCCACCGCCGCAATTACAGGAAAGACACGGTGGAAGCCCCGCTGAATGAAGTACTCGCTGCCGGTATGATTCTCCATTCCGGTTGGGATGCCTCGTCTGCTTTCGCCGATCCGATGTGCGGTTCAGGAACCATACCCATCGAAGCCACCATGCTGGCAAAAAGGATTCCTCCCCAGTTTTTCAGGGAAAAATTCGGCTTTTTCAGGTGGCCCGACTTCGATGCCACGCTTTGGAGTCAGGTTAAGTCGAACGCAGATGCTCAAATGCGCGATATTGATTTTCCGATACTCGCCTCCGACAAGGAACTCAGGGCGCGAAACTCGACGGTTGTAAATCTGATGGCTGCCGGTCTTGAAAAAGTGGTTTCGGTTGACCGGACACCCTTCGAAAAGTTGACGCCACCCGCTTCTTCAGGATTACTCATGATGAACCCTCCCTACGACGAGAGGCTCAGGGTGGAAGATACCATTGCATTCTATCAGGGTATTGCAGACCGCCTGAAACAGCACTGGGCAGGGTGGAACGCCTGGGTGATATCATCGAACCGCGATGCACTGAAACACTTCGGTCTGCGCCCTTCGAGAAGGATTACCCTCTTCAACGGAGCCCTCGAGTGTTCTTTTCAGCGCTTCGATCTTTATGAAGGTTCAAAAAATATCGCCGAAACGGACTGATTTTTTGAAAAAAAATATCATTTGAAGGATTATTCGGGAAAACTGGCACGAACTTTTCTTTAACTAATATAACCTTTATACCAACAGTGTACCTCCCAATTTCAAAGCACTGCTAAGTGACAGAATATCAGATAATCCTTTACAAGCTCGTTGAAACGCGGTGGCATTTCGTCAGGCTTACTACGCGGGCAGGTACCTGCCAGACGGAGTCGGGCGTGTGCGGCAGTCGTCCTACGCACTCAATAGTTTCTCCTGTTCCTCCTGACACCGACGCTCAGGTTTTTCTTCGCGAGAAGGCAGCCTCCTGGGGTAATCAGGGCTACAGCAAGCCCAATCAACAGCAACTTCAGGTGATGACTCTTCACTTTCAGATGAAGCGCTGGTCCGGATACCCGGCCGGTGCTCCCTGGTTCGATGACTGGAGAAGCGGCTATCT
This sequence comes from uncultured Bacteroidota bacterium, assembly GCA_903925535.1. Classification (GTDB taxonomy): domain Bacteria; phylum Bacteroidota; class Bacteroidia; order Chitinophagales; family Saprospiraceae; genus M3007. Next base: position 5,737 of record CAIYFY010000099.1, read on the forward strand.
TGATCCTGTCCAAAAGCAGCTCGAAGAAACATGTAATGGTGTCCCCCGCGGCAATGACCGGTTTTCAGGTAACTACATGTATTATTATGTAGTGTTCAATACTGATGCTGCACTGGAAATGGTTGATCAGGTGGCCGCGGCGGCTCCCGTGAGGTTTCTCCTCGACGTACACATAGGCCGCAGGGAAAAGCAGGTGCAGATACCCATTGACCCCAATGTGCCGGAATATCTCCGGACGCTTTTCAGGGTGGTGGAAAAATCGGCGCGCACAATTGCCAGCGAACTTCCAGTCCTTTTTCAGGGCGATCCGCTGCAACCCGAACCAGTGGTGAATCATGCTGAACGTGTACGTGTAACCGGTGAGATAGCACAGTCGCTGCGAAAGGCACTGGAAGAAAAATGGAACTTTACATCCAACTTCTGGGATCCGCTCACTCCCGCCTCTCCCGCTGAAGTTGTCTTCCTCAATGGAATGGAGGAATCAAAAAAGGCAACTGTTGTCGAGCTGATTCGCTCAAGGGTGGAAAAACCGCTCTATCTCCTCGATTGTGAAGAGGGACTTTTTGAGATCTCTCCCGATCAGATATTCAGCAGCCCGCACGAAGGAATGATTTTTGACTCGAGCCTGAACTGGGTGATTTACTTTTCTCACCATTACACCATCACTTTTAGCGGCGAATGGCTGCTTGATGCAGTCAGAGCGCTGTATGCCGGACAAGAAGAGCGGCTGAACAGCTGGTAATTATATGATCTCTTCCATTTCCTGATCCGGGGCCGCAGGTGTCATTCTGCTCACCGAGCCGCGCCTGGCCGCATGCATCTGTACGAAGATATTCAGTGCTTCCTCCAGGAAATGTTCATCCACGAACTGCTGTATGGCTTCCATGCCCGAAAATCGCTCGTCGTCGCCGAGTTTATACGTCTGCTCATACCCCTCGTTCTCCAGCTTTACACTGACGCGGCCGTCGTTTCTGAAAACACTGATCAACAGGAAAGGGTGGGGGATGGTTCCAACTAAACGCATGGCAATTCAAGTTTATGAAGGTTCAACTTTGGGTGCAAGAAGTTTGTACAATACCGGAGTAACGATCCTGGAAAGCAGGGTGCTCGAAATGAGCCCCCCGATCAGCACATAGGCAAGTGGTGAATACAGCGGATTCTCCTCTACGGCAATCGGCAGCAGTCCGCCAATGGCGGTGAGCGACGTAAGCAAGATGGGGACAAATCTGATCTCTCCGGCCTCCTGTACTGCCTCGTCTATGCTTCTTCCCTCCTGCCTGAGCTGGTTGGTGAAGTCAACCAGCAGAATTGAATTCTTCACTTCAATACCCATCAGGGCGATAAGGCCTACTACAGCTGTGAATGAAAACGGATATCCGGCGAGCAGCAGCATGGCCACTGCGCCAATGATTCCCAGGGGTATGACAGAAAGCACAATCAGGGTACTCTTGAACGTACCGAATTCCAGTATCAGTACTGCCATCAAACCGAAAATGGCTACTGTAATGATGGTTCCAATTCCCTTGAACGACCGCTCTGCACTTTCCTGCTCTCCTGCCACCACGAGTCTGCTGCCCTTGGGAAGATCTATCGTTTCCAGCTTTTTACCAATCTCACGGTTCACCTCGGTAGCGTAGTATCCCGTCTTTACCAGCGCTTTCACAGCAGAAAAGCGCTCCTTGTTGTAGTGCTGTATAAAGTTCGGCGAGGGCCTGAACTCCAGCGATGCTACCTGACTCAACGGATAGGCTGTCCCGAGGACGTTGCTCACATACAGCTGGTCGAGTACGCTCAAATCGGGTGTGGCGCCTGTTCTGCTTACACCCACTACTATCGGAAATACATCCCCGTTATCCGAGGATGTCATCTTGCCTATGTTGAATCCGGCAATGGCCAGCCTTACTGTCCTGTCAATATCCGAGACGGGTATGCCCAGTGCTCCGGCTTTTTCCTTGTTGATATGGACATATATATCGGTCTTGACTGCTGCAATGGGATTGTCCAGGTAGATAGTCCCCTCGGTGGAGGCGATGACCTTCTCCACTTCAGCCGACAAATACCGGAGGGTATCCAGATTTTCAGCATACACCCTGATTGCCACAGGCGCTTCCACGGGTGGGCCCTGCTCAAAGTTCTGTACTGTAATTTTGGCATCCGGTATGTACTGGAATTTCTGTCTGAGTTCGTCAATCAGGGCTACCTTCACCGCCGGCGGTGTTTTTTCCTGTAACTGTACAAATACCTGTCCGTACGACGGACTCTCGAACTCGCGGATTACATTGTAATACACCCTCGGGTTTCCGCGCCCGGTATTGCTGGCATACCAGGTGATGCGTGCCTTGCCCCCGCTGTAAACGGATTCCGGTGTTGCTGAATCGGGCATGGCAGCGAGCGACCTGAATTCCGGATCTACATATTCCCTCAATACGGAGTCAACGAGGCCAACCACTTTGTCTGTGTGCGCCATATTGCTCCCTGGTGCTGTTTCCACATCTATATAAAACATGGGCCGTTCGGAGGCAGGGAACAGCGTGAAGGCCGAGGTGAGGGCCATCAGGACGCTGCCCGCAAATATGAGCACTGATATCAGCACGGTAGTCCAGGGCCTGTCGAGTGCCAGATGAAGTACGCGCGCGTACGTACCCGAGATGATCCACTTCAATCCTCTCAGGAATATGTTTCCCCGCGGATCATGGCGGTCTGCCAGCAGCCGGCTGCTCAAAAACGGGACGATGGTCAGCGATACAAACAGGGAGGCGAGTACGGTGAGTACCACAGCCATGGGTAATGACCTGATGAAATCACCAGAAGCTTCCGGCATGAATACGAGTGGCAGAAATGCCAGCACCAGGGTGGCTGTGCATCCGATCACGGCCAGTCCGATCTGCCGGGTAGCCAGGATGGCAGCATCTCTCCTGGAGAAACCTTCCCTGAGCCATCGCTCGATATTTTCCACCACTACAATACTGTCGTCAACCAGAATACCCAGTGCAATGATGAATCCCACGATAGAAAGCTGGTTCAGGGAGTATCCAAGTGCATCAAGGGCAAAAAGTCCCATGGCTATACTGAGCGGGATGGAAATCATCACGACCAGCGATGCCCGCCAGCCGAGCGGCAGGAGGGTGAGCAGTACAAGCAGGATGGCCAGTCCGAAATCGCGGGCAAAGCGCATCAGCCGCTTGCTCACCGAGTCGTTCTGGTCGAATATCTTCCGGTATTCCATACCCGTTGGCAGCGATTCTTTCCAGCTTTCCACTACTTTTTCCACGGCACTGCCCACTGTAAAGATATTCTGCTCGTCTTTCATCCGGGCGGTTACCCACACGCAGCGCACACCATTCACGCGTGCGAGGTGGGTGATGTTCTCGTAGGCCCAGTCCACACTGGCTACATCTTTCAGGTAGAGTATCTGGCCGCCGTTGCCTGTGATTACCGTATTTTTGATCTGGTCAATATTTTCGTAGTCGCCACTGGTCTCCACGAAGAATTTTCTGGTACCTATGTCAACCGAACCACCCGGAATACTCACATTTTCGCTTTGAATGGCACCCAGTACCCTCGAAACGGGCAGGTTTTCAGCTGCCATCCGCGGCAGATTCAGGGCTACTCGAATCTCCCGACCCGGCGCTGCCAGCACATCGGCACCTTTAACTCCGTCCAGCTTCTCCAGCTCTTCTTCCAGTCGCTCTGCTTCCCTTCTCAGGTCGGCCCACGAGGCATTTTCGCTGATGATTGCTCCCTGCAGGATGGCTACATCCGACGACGAGAATTTTCGTATCTCTATGCGGTAAATATCCTGGGGGAGTTCCTGGCGGATGGCATTTACCTCGCGGATAATTTCTTCATATTTCTTGTCCGGATCCTGACCGTGTATGAACTCTATGGTGAGCAGCATGAAGCCGTTGGAGGCTACCGAACGCATACGGTCAATGTTCTCAAGAGCTCCCAGCCTGGCCTCCAGCGGATCGGCTATTTTCTTCTCTATCTCTGCAGGTCCTGCACCCGGATAAACAACAGCTACGGTGAAACCGGGAGGAGTAAACTTCGGATCTTCCGCTCTGGGCATGCGGAGCAGGGAACCTATGCCCAGTGCCATGACAAAACAGAATACTATAAAGGTAAACTGACTGTTTTTTACTGAAAATTCGGCTATTTTCATTGAAAATCGTGGAGTTACTGTGGGAATACGTCGCCCACCATCTGAAGACTGTGAAAAAATGCTGCCCTGTTGATTGTCAGACCAGCATTCACCGAGTCAAAGTATCCAATCAGGTTTTCTGTGGCCATATTGCCGGTTAATTCATCTTTGGCCATCGGACAGCCCCCCAACCCGTTCAGGGCTCCGTCGAAGCGACGGCAGCCGCTGCTCCAGGCTGCCTCCACTTTTTCCTTCCAGCTGGCAGGTTGTGTATGCAGGTGTGCCCCGAATTCTGTATCCGGATATGTGGGAATCAGATGGGAAAAAAGATAGGAGATATTGTCGGGATTGGAGCAGCCGATGGTGTCGGACAGCGAGAATATACCAATACCATGCGGTATCAGTTCGTCCACCCACTTCTGCACGATTTCTACATTCCACGGATCGCCGTAAGGGTTTCCGAAGCCCATGGATATGTATATGACCAGCTTTTTTCCGTGTCGCACGCACATCTCCTGGATAGCCATGGTTCGCTCCACGCTTTCCGATATGGTGGCGTTGGTGTTGCGCAACTGGAAGGTTTCACTGATGCTGAACGGGTATCCGAGGTATTGTATCTCAGGATATTGGCAGGCATCCCCGGCTCCTCTCTCGTTGGCTACGATTGCCAGCAGGCGCGTCCGGGTGGCCGACAAATCGAGCATGCCCAGCACTTCTGCTGTATCCCGCATCTGAGGTATGGCCTTGGGACTCACGAATGAGCCGAAATCGAGGGTGTCGAAGCCGACCTGGAGCAGCTGGTTCATGTAGGCTGCCTTTTTCTCCGTCTGGATAAACTGGTGTACCCCCTGCATGGCATCACGCGGGCACTCAACGAGCTTGACGGTATGGCTGGGGGAGTTGTTGTCCACTTGCCTGAAATTGATTTCTCCTTATAACGCTGTTGAGTCCTGAAAGTTGGCAATTATCAGCAACTTTACATGGAACCGACAAATCGCACAAACCGGTCGAGATCCGCCGCGGTGGTTGCAATGCCCACCGATACCCGGGTGGCGCCCCGCATGATACCCAGCGACGCCATCATGTCCCTGTAGTTGCCTCTGTCGCGGCTGGAGAAGTACTTTGAGAGTTCCGGACCGGTGATACAGTTGTTCACCTCGTCTATACCCGGGTTGCAGAAACAGCCCGAGCGAATGGAAATACGGGCGTCGTTGGCCACTTGTTCCACCTCTTCGAACGGAATTCGCTCTCCGTCAGGAGTGAGGAAGTTCATAATCAGCGTTCCGCCCACATTTCTGCGATCTTCCGGTCCGAATATCCGTACCCTGGGAGCCCCGTTCGGGTGAGTCAGGTTGTGCAGCTCCCTGTACAGGTAGTTTATGAGCGCTGAAACCCGCTCTGAAATCTGATTTATCCCTACAGACTCAATGAATTCCAGTCCGGTCTTGACGGCTGGAATATCCAGGTAGTTCACGGTGCCATCTTCAAACCGCTCGTGGTTGCCGGTCAGGAAATGGGCCGGTGTGGCTACGGATGCCAGGGTGACGGTTCCCCCTGCGAACCACGGTTTTTTCAGTTTGTCAAACTTGCTCTTTTTTACCAGCAGACAGCCTATGCCGGTCGGGTATCCAAAAATCTTGTAAAAAGATACCGATACAAAATCAGGCTTGTATTCCTGCAGGTCGAGCCGCGACGTGGGCACATAGGCCGCAGCGTCGAGCAGGACGTCCCATCCCTGCTCCGACGCCTTCCGGATCCAGCTCAGGTCATGCCTGACTCCCGATACATTGGACTGGGCCGGAAATGCAAACAGCTTGTCGGAAGCACCGGTATGGGCCTTCAGCAGCTCTTCCAGTCGTTCGCCGTCTATCCGCAGATCCTCATAGTGTATGGGACAGTATTCGTAATGGCCGCCCTTGTGCAGACAGAATTCGCGTATGCCGTTCACAGAGTTGTGGTTGTCGGCCAGTGCCAGGTAGTAGCTGTCCGGACTAAAGGGGTAACACTCTCCAACAATCTTCAGCGCCCCGGTAGCATTCTGGGTAAAAATGCAGAAGTAGTCGTCGGCGTTAAAGAACTCGAGCACCTTCCTTCGGGTGGCCTCCACCTTTTCTGTAGACCGCTGCGACGACGGGTTGGTGGAGTGGGGATTTCCCAGTATCTCGTTGCAGAGCATGTTGTGGTGCATCATGATCTGGCTCTGCGGGTACAGATTTCCTCCGGTATAATCCAGATAAACATGGTCGTTCTGATCTACTCGGCTGAATTCAGACC
>CAIYFY010000100.1 GCA_903925535.1 uncultured Bacteroidota bacterium
AGTTGTTTCCCTTTACCATCATAAAGGGCCTTTTTCCCGTCCTTGGTGGCCACCAACAACAAGTCCTTTCCTTTTTGAATAGAAATCTCGTCAAATGCACAAGGTAAAATAGGCTGGTAGGTAGTCGCATCCCAGACACCCGTCTTGCGGGTTTTCGGGTCGTACTGAAGAAAAGGTTGGGCGATGGTTGCCTGGGGGATTAAAATAGACCCCGCCAAGAGCATGAAAAGCCACCCTTTCAGAAAAACAGAATTCAACATAGTCGTCAATTTACGAAGTCATGTGTCAAAAAAGCGTACAACGACACTACCTAGTTTAATTTGAATTTGACTGGCAAGGTCATCCTGGTTCGCCGCACTGGTTTTCCCTGCGATGCTGCGGGCACCCAAGGTGGCATATTTTTGAGTAAGCGAATGGCTTCCTCTCCACAGCCTCCACCAGGATCCTTCCGAAGGCTGATTTCTGTTAATCGCCCATCTTCTTCCACTGTAAATTGAAGTACCACAATTCCTTCAATCCCTTGCTTCCTGGCCTCTTCCGGGTATTTCAACTGATTAGCAATATAGTTCATCAGGGCTCGGTCGCCTCCAGGAAAAGAGGGTTCGGCACTGGAGGGGGCGGCGGTTTGCTTTACCGGCTCTCCTGCCAGGCTAAAACGAAGTTGCTCCGCTCCTTTATATGCCAAGATACCCCGGTTTTTCTCCACTTTCATCGAATCATAAAGCAACTCAGCCGACTCAGGTTGGTCCATTGGAATAAAACCCCATCGTCCGTCAGGTTTTTTTTGCCCAAACAGCAGGCAGGGAGACTCCGTAAAGTCCAATCGAAAAAAGGGATTCTTCCACAATGCATTGCCCTCCAGGTCATACGCCATAGCTGACCAGCTGTTGTTGGCTTCGCGTTGGTAAGCCAGGATGGGATGGCGTTCGCTGGCATAATCAATTTTAAGGTAGCGCACGGGCAAGATCAGCTTCCCATCTGCCCGCATCAAACCATGCTGCTCGTTTTTGTGGTTCCAAAGCCAGCTATAACGCTGGTACTGGCATTCGGGCAAGTAATCCCAGGTAGGATTGATGAGAGGCAGGGCCTGACAACCCTCGTGACAGCGTTTACCCTGCGGATCAAAAACCCCTAGCCCCGGATTAGGCACCGTGGGACTGTAGTAATCGCCGGGCTGATCCCCCAGGCAGACGATTGATTGTTTTTCTTTCATCAAAAACTGCCCCTCGGCATTTAACACGCCTTTTTGCCAACGAGCATCTTCTACCGAAAAATGCCCATTGGGCAGGGGCTGCATGGAAAAATACTCCACCGGCAATAAGACCTTTCCTGCAGGATCCACCAGGCCATACTTCCGCTCCCGCCTCACAATCACTTGTTTGCCGTTGGACCAAATGGCACCCTCCAGTCCGGGAGGGTTCAAAGGCTGTCCCTGCAAATCTACCCAGCTCGGTGAAACTGTTGACTGTTGCCGTCGAATGAATACCGATTGCCGATCAAAACCCGGCTGAAGTTGCGTAGGGCCATCCGAACGCGGCGCGGTGAACAACACCTGACCGCTTTTGTCCATGAGTTGCACCGTCCGGTCAGACTTTCTACCCCAGATCCAGCTGGTATCTACCAGACCAATTTCTTCGTACTCTGGTGGAAGCAATTGCTGCCCTTTGGCATCCAGGAGTCCCCATTTGGGTCGGATGCCACGCTCATTAGTAACTAGAATCCAGGACCCTAAGCGTTGGATCTGCGTGTACTCAAAGGGTAAAAAGACACTACCATCACCCCGGATAAGTCCCAACTTTTTCCCCTTTCGGGCCAGCAGGAGGGTATCGTATTGCTGGGGCAAGTAATCGTACTCAAAAGGCACCAACACCTCGCCAGCACTGTTGACAAATCCCATACTGCAGTTGGTGTATTCCATTTTTCGGGTCTGTGCAAGCCCATTTACCAACACCAGGCAGGTGACTATGTTAATAATGAAGCGCATTCTATTTACAATGGTTCATGAAAAACTACGCCGCGATTTCGACGTAACTTGTTGAGTATAAGATTGCTTTGATTTTGGGATTGTTTTTTGTTTCGGTTGGGTTTAG
>CAIYFY010000101.1 GCA_903925535.1 uncultured Bacteroidota bacterium
CGCACCCAGGTGTGTTGTGTGCCTGTGCCGAGCACATTGGTGATTTCGCCAAAGCCCTCCGAACCGAGGTTTTCCTCCAGTTCACCCAGAATATAGTAGCCGAGAATATCAAATCGCTCGTTTTCCTGACTTCGCCATACGGAGGTCAGTATTTTGTGGTAAAGCGGATTTTTCTCTCTGTCGGGAAGGTAAGTCAGTGAAAGTCCGCCCATTGCCTGGGTAAAGTCATCCACTTCCTGGCCCTCGAATGCGGTGCGCAGTTGCAGGGCATAATCTACAAGGCCGAAAGCGCGGGCCAGACTCTGTGGTTTGTAGCCATAGGTGGACCTGTTCAGGTTTCCTATAGCGCCTATTTGCCAGTCCCGGTTAATATCGTAAGTCAGGTAGGTCTGAACGTCGGTGAAATTGGGAACATACTCGCCCTCTACATCCAGGCTGCCCAGCAGGGTTCTGGTTGTTTTGTAGCGGGCTCCCACCAGATATCGAAAAGCCCTGTAACCGGCTGTTGATGGTTTCCAGCTCCCCTCCAGGTGAGCCGATCCACCCAGAAGGCTCGCGCTCGCACTCGCGCGCAGGGTGTCTGGTCTTTTGTACTTCACATCGAGTACCGACGACATTTTATCGCCGTAACGGGCCTGAAATCCGCCGCTGGAGAACGACAGGTCGCGCATCAGATCAATGTTGGGGAAGGTGAGGCCTTCCTGCTGACCGGCCCGGATAAGCTGCGGGCGGTAAATCTCGAAATCATTTACGTAAACGAGGTTCTCATCGTAGTTGCCTCCCCGAACCTGATACTGGGAACTGAGTTCACCCCCGCTTCCCGTGTTGGCGCCGAGTGCGATGTGGGGCAGCACAGCTTCCAGGTTCCCGGTGGTGGTGGGCAGCAACTTGAGTTCGGCCAGATTCTTTTCCTTCAGCATACCGCCGCCATCAATTCTCCTTTCACTGATAACAACTTCCAGGTTGGACTCATTTGGAGCCATGGAAATATCCAGCGCAAAACGGGCGTTCGGCTGCAGCGGGAGCATATCCGCACTGGCCTCCTTGAAGGCTACCCTGCGGAAGCCAAGCGTCAGGCGCTGACCGGCCGGCACCTGAATAGCGAACTTTCCGCTTTCATCGGAGGCTACCCCCTTGCCACCACCCTTGATGTAAACACTGACAAACTCTACCGGTTGTCCGTCGGAAGCATCGGTGATACGACCAAATACCGTGGCAGTCTGCTGAGCCGATGCCAGCTCCCGGGCGAGCAGAAAAACAAGAAAGGCGAAAAAACGCATGCGAATGAATTGAGGGGCAAAGATATTGATTTACATTTGTGACGCCTTTACTATTCACACCAACCCGGATCTTCCGGGACCATCAAATCAATCCAGATTATGTTTCTCCTGACCGAAGAACATCTCGCAGTACAACAAGCCGCGCGCGATTTTGCGCAAAACGAGTTAAAACCCGGAGTCATTGAACGCGACTCCAAAGCGCTTTATCCCACCGAGCAAGTCAAAAAAATGGCAGAACTCGGTTTTCTGGGTATGATGACCTCCCCCGAGTACGGAGGTGGCGGTATGGACACCCTCTCCTACGTACTGGCCATGGAAGAAATTTCCAAAGTGGACAGCTCCTGCTCTGTGATTATGTCGGTGAACAACTCCCTGGTATGCTGGGGTATAGAAAAGTTTGGCTCCGAGGAGCAGAAGAGAAAATATCTCCCGAAACTTTCTTCCGGCGAGTGGATCGGCTCTTTCTGTCTCTCCGAACCGGAAGCCGGCAGCGACGCGACCAGCCAGCGCACTACGGCTGTTGACATGGGAGACCACTATGTCCTGAACGGCACCAAAAACTGGATCACCAATGGCGCCACCTCCAGAGTGCACCTCGTTATCGCTCAGACGAATCCCGAACTGAAGCACCGCGGTATCAATTGCCTCATTGTTGAATCTGACTGGGCCGGTGTTACTATTGGCGGCAAGGAGGACAAACTGGGCATCCGCTCTTCCGATACCACATCCATTATGTACAATGACGTGAAAGTTCCGAAAGAGAACCGGATCGGTGATGACGGTTTTGGTTTCAAGTTCGCCATGATGACACTCTCCGGTGGCCGTATCGGAATTGCATCCCAGGCACTGGGTATCGCTGCAGGCGCCTATGAACTGTCGGTCGCGTACGCGCAGGAACGCAGTGCATTCGGCAAACCCATCGCACAGCATCAGGCCATTGCCTTCAAACTGGCGGATATGGCCACCGAAATCGAGGCTGCCCGTCTGATGGTTTACCGGTCGGCCTGGATGAAAGACCAGCATATGAACTTCGATCAGGCTGCTGCCATGGCCAAACTGTACGCCTCGGATGTGGCCATGCGCCATACGGTGGAGGCCGTACAGATACACGGCGGATACGGTTTTGTGAAAGAATACCACGTTGAGCGACTCATGCGAGACGCTAAAATCACGCAGATTTACGAGGGCACTTCCGAAATACAGAAGATTGTCATTTCGCGAAATATCCTGAACGGCGAACTGTATGTGAAGTAGCAGGTCATTTCATACCGTTACCTATTATTTCGAGCAACCACTTTTTGGATATCACGTGCTGTGATTCCGATACCTTCCTGTGCAGTGCCGGCAACGTGCCTGTCAGGCGTGCATTGGGCACCCTCGAGAGAAAGTTCAAAAAATTCAGGTACTCTTTTTTCAGCCCTTTCGACATATCCCTGTTTCGGCGTACGTACACCCTGAAACTGTCGGTCAGCGAGTCGAGCGCCATTTGCTCGTTCGATTCGCAGTAGGTCTTGAGCAGAATCAGTTTGGAGCCCAGAGCGTACACCAGATCACTGTATTCCACATTGCGGAGCAGCTCGATCACCTGACCGTATTTCTTCTGGTGGAAATAAAGATTGGCCAGGTTAAATGTGCGGGCATTTTCCCGGATGGATACCGGCAGGTAAGGATAGTACTCGTTAATAAACTTTTCAGTCCATTCGAACTCTCCGACACTCAGGCCGATGGTAATCATGTTCTTGAAAAGCGTTTCGGGCAGGATTCCGTCTTCCAGCAAGAGCCGGAGTTCGGTGATTTTTTTCTGCAGATTGAAATAGACAAGATAGTAGTCGGTGCGCCCCTGATTGATTTTGAGGGCACAGTAGTTTTGTGCCATCTGATAAAATTCACGGATGTTTTCAGGGGCGATGTTCGGTGTCAGCTGATCCAGTTGTTCCAGCAGACTGGTGAAATGGCGCTCGTTGTCGGGTTCTGAAAAACAGTCGGATACCATACAGAACAGGCGTACAAGCGGTACATTGTCGAACCTTGGCTCGGCTGCGGTACGGCGAAAGCCCTCCATCAGGGCGATCTGCTCTTCTGTGGCCCTGCTTCCCTTGTACTGAAGCCAGGCAACGTAATAGCGCATTTTCTGAACGATATAGAAGCTGTCGAGGGCGTAATCAGCTGCTGCCAGACTGTTGATATATCCCGAAGAGCCGGATCCCCTGGAATTTCTAACGAATGAAATATCTCTGGACTGGAACTGGAGAAGCAGCGACTCCGGAGACAGTTGCGGATTTTCCTCGGCGTGTTTTGCGATTTGTCGTTCAATACCAGCCAGATGCTTGGCATATTCAGGCTTTCCGAGCGCTTTTTGTATGCGTACAGCCTCCTTCATGGGCTCTTCCCGTTCCGATTCGGCAGCTATGAACCGCATGGCAAGCTGGGTAAGATCTGAGGTCAGTCGCCTCAATTGCGCGCTGTTGAAGGGCTTGCCGGGATAGAGCTGCTCCCACACAGTCACCTTTCGTATCAGACCGGAATTGTCACCCTTCTTCAACTGGCGGCAGAGAATATCGAACAGCGGCAGCGTATCAGGCTGATCATTCAGGTACGGAGACTGAATATACCTGCGGAAACGATTGAGTTCAACGCGGGAGAAGGCAGAAAGCAAAGTTGTTATTTTTTCACTTATCATGATAGTTTATTTAACTGAAAATCAATTAAATAGTTTGATTATTAGTGGTGAAAAAGTGCGGCAAGTTAGCGAAAATGTATTTTAAAATAAATGCTCTGCTCCCCATCTTTGTATTGTTAACCGGACAGATGCGAACCAAATTGCATTTTCGTGCGTTAAATAGTACAGTTATGTCAAAAAAAGCCACATTTTCCTTCCTGCTGTTCATAGCTGCCATCAGTGTATTGCGGGCGCAGTGCGATCGCGTGGGTTGGGTGGCGAGTGTTACCCCGGGATGCGGGGCAAAGATTATTGACCTGGACAATGGGGCCATCTACAGGGCTTATTTCGGCGCAGGCAATTTGTCGGGTGGTCAGACGATCTCTTTCACAACATCCGCCGCACCGGTCCCGCCCGGTTGCACACCCGGGAATGCCATTCCTGTTTCACTGGTTTGTGTTTCCGATACACTTCCCTGTACGGCTCACTATGGCTATTTCAGTGATGAAGAGAATCCGCTGAAGTTCACGTTCAGTGCCAATCTCTACGACGCAGACGCTCAAAATTGCCACTGGGACTTCGGTGACGGTTCCAATGCTACCGGACAGCAGGTGTCGCACGGATTCCCGTCGCAGGGCGATTATCAGGTTTGTCTGACTGTTTCGGATGATTTCGGTTGTTCGGCCGAATACTGTGAAACTATTTCGGTCAGTGCCCAGCTTACCAACGGATGCGGGTACAATATTCAGGTAACTGCTGTCGGGACGCAGCTGTACGGCAAACTGTCACCGGTTGATCCGGCGGCTGATCCTGTCCAGTCTGTGCTTTGGTACAGCAGCAAGAGCAGTAACGTACTTTCTCAGAACGAGTCGTTCAGTGCTCCGCTGCCGGGTTACGGAACATATCAGGTCTGTGCCCAGTACGTAATTTCCAATGCAAGTGGTTCATTCACCTGTGCCTCTTCCCAGTGCAGGGAGCTTACCGTGGCCGAACCGGGGTGCGAAAACCCTGTCATGGCAGATGCCTCTGCGCTTTGTCCGAGCCAGTCGGCTCTGTATATCCCTGTATGTGGTTGCAACGGAATAACATATGGTAATGAATGCGAGGCAATAGCAGCTGGTGTTTCCAACTGGAGGGCGGGTACCTGTGCCGAACAGAATATTCCCTGTGCGGCTCACATGGATGTCCGGGTCACAGAAGGATCGCCTGATGAGGGTTACATAGCGCGTTTTGTCAACCACTCTTCAAATGCCTACACATTCGCCCAGATTGATTTCGGTGATGGCGTGCTGTGGGAGGGTACCAGCTGGGATACCATATATCATCCGTATCCGGCCGGAGGGGTTTACCGCACCAACCTGACCACCTGGACTTCATCAGGCTGTGTCTCGTCGGTAGTACAGCTCCTGATTACAGACGCCTCCCACATGACAGCCTCCGATGTGCCTGATGACGCCGACTACGTTCGTCCGGGCGATACCAACAAGGACGGCAAGGCAAATGCCTATGATCTGCTTCCGATTGGTGTGGGTCATTACTCCTCGGGCTCGCCGAGACCGGATGCCAGCACTTCCTGGACCATGCAGTTTGCTCCCAACTGGATGGAGACAGTGGCAGACGCCGTTAACTACAAGCACCTCGACTGCAACGGCAACGGCGCTGTAAACGAGTATGACGTTGATGTAATCAGTCAGCATTATGTCCCGCTCGATACGGCGGCAGTTATTCCGAGTGCGAGTGCTCCACAGCTCAGGGTAGTTTTTGAGAGCGATACTGTACTGGTGAACTCCGGTGTGCCTGCTCCGGTCGAGATAAAGGGCAAAGTGCTGCTAGGCAGTCCAACCCGTCCGGCACTTGGCGTTTACGGTCTCGCCTTCGCCATGCACTACCCCGAATTTGTGGGTCATAATCCGGAAGCGGACTACAAGAGCGATTATTTTGGCTCTCCCAATCATATTTTATGGCTATCCCGCGACAACCACAGCCGTTCGCAGCTGGATTTGGGTATCACCCGCAAAAACGGGCTGAATGCCAATGGATACGGAGCTATTGCGGAGATAACCTTCCGCGCCGACTTTATCATCATTATTGACGTGGCGGGTCGCTCTACTGATCGTGTTATACCTTTCACTATTCCTGTCAACGGTATAAAGGCCATTGACAACAAGGGGAACCCGAAAGATATTACTATCCCTGTACAGCAGGATACGGTATGGATCAAACTCACTGGTACTACGGCGTCCGCTGAGGCTGCCGGGACAGATATCCTGCTTTCGCCCAATCCTGCTACCACCTCTGCCACGCTTTTGCTCGGCGAATCACAGGAAGCCCTTGTGGAAATACTGGATCCTTCCGGCAGGTCCGTCATGAATCAGTCAGTAAGCGGGAACCTGCTGAACCTTGCGCTGGACAATTTCCCGGCGGGAGTTTACACCGTGCGGGTACAGTCGGACAACAGGCTGGTTACCAGAAAGCTGACCATACTTCGGCAGCCTTGAGCGGCAGATAAAAAAAGGGTGGCCGGGCATATGAGATACGCCCGGCCACCCCTTTTTTATCTGATGGAGTCATTCCCCTCAGAGATTTGTCCTGAAGAACTGCTCAATCTGCTCGAAAAGGTGAATCCGGTCCTTGCCCATCACATTGTGCAGGTGTTCCGGATAAACGAAGTAGCCGATTTGTTTGTTCTTGCGCACGCACTCGCGTATGTAGCGCAGAGAGTGCTGCCAGAGCACCACATTGTCGGAGGAGCCGTGGATCATCAGGAGCGGAGCATTCAGGTTTTCGATATAGTTGAACAGGCTGTTTTTGCGGTAACCCTCCGGATTCTCGTCAGGTGTGTCCATGTAGCGTTCGGTGTACATGATTTCGTACATACGCCAGTCGAGCACTGGTCCGCCAGCCACACCGCAGCGGAAAACGCCCTTTGCTTCGGGCCGTGTCAGAAGTGAGGTAGTCATGAAGCCTCCATAACTCCAGCCGTACACACCGATTCTTTCTGCATCCACATATCCGAGCGACTTGAGGTAGTTTACTCCGGCCAGCTGGTCTTCCATTTCGGCATCAGCCAGACGACGGTGAACAGCACTTTCGAAGGCAAATCCCCTGTTGGCTGAGCCCCTTCCGTCCAATGCGAACACGACATAACCATTTTGTGCCATGTGGTGCATCCAGAGTTCACCACCACCGAGCCATGAGTTGGTAACCATCTGTACATGCGGACCGTTATAGACATATATAATGGCGGGGTATTTATTGGCGGGGTTCATATCGGGCGGCAGTATGATTCGTGCATTGAGACTGAATCCGCCCGGCGAGGGGATGGATACAAAACTGGTCAGACCGGTTTTGTAGGCAGTGAGCGGATTGGGAGCCGAGAACACGCTTGTTTTTTTGCGACTGTCGTTCCATCGCGACAGAAACACCTCCCGCGGCGTATCGAGATCGGAGTACACATCGAGCGCCCATTCGCCGTTACTGCTAATCAGACCGTTGTGCGTGCCCGGTTCAGCATCCAGCACCGACATCCTGCCGTTCCGTATTTCAGAGGAGCAGACGATTCTGTTCAGGCCCGTGGAATCGGCCATCTGAAAGAAACACTTGTCGCCCCTGGTATCGAAGCCGTAAAAAGCGGTTACAGGACCTGATCCGCGCGATAACTGCCGGATAATCTTGCCCGACAGGTCGCACAGATACAAGTGATTAAACCCGTCCCGTTCGCTTTGCCAGATGAACTGACTGTTATTTCCAGGTATAAAAACAGCCGGTTTTTCGGGTTCCACCCATTTGTCGGAAGATTCTTCGAAGAGCGTCCTGACAAAAGCACCTGACGTTGCATCGTATAAATTGAGCTTCATCAGATTCTGCGCCCTGTTCACCACCGCAATCATGACATACCGGTCGTCGGGCGTCCAGGCGACATTGGTGAGATACTGTTCCGGGTCGCCACCTTCAGGCAGTGTGTTGAGGTACCATTTTTGTCCGCTCTGCGTATCGTATATTCCAACCGTAACGTGGTGACTTTTGGCGCCGGCGAAAGGATACCTGATTTCGTTTACCCGGGCGGGCATCGAGTCCAGTATGTAAACGGGATATTTAGTTACCATACGCTCATCCATACGGTAGAAGGCCAGATACCTTCCGGACGGACTCCAGAATGTTCCCTTGGATATGCCGAATTCGTCGCGGTGAACCGATTGGCCGTACACGATTCCGTCTTCTTCACTTTGAGCAATCCCGAGCTCCTTTCCCCCGATACTTACCCACAGACCATTGTCCTTCAGATAGGCGGTAAAAAAAGACTTGTCGTGAATATCGGTACCGGAGGTATTCTGAGGAAACCAGTTCAGGCGCTTCAGACTGCTCTCCCGGATATCCCAGGCGTAAATTACAGATTCGTGCTGGAACCAGAATTTGTCGGGAGCAGTCCAGTTGAAAGCCGGAATGCGGTCGAGTTTTCCTGCTCCCTGTGCGGCGAGCTTGTCATTGATGGCCGGCAGCAGATTCAGCGTATCGGATTTCATGTCGCGTGCCGAAAAAATTGCGATCTTGTCGGCCGTAACATGAGAAAATTTGTCGGAATCCGGGATCCACTGCAGCTGTCGCAGAGACGACGGGGCCAGTGAGGTACGGCCTTTCGAGATGGCATCAGCCATGCTGATGAGTTGTTGAGAATAAGACCAGAATGGCGAGAACAACAATAACAGCAGGAACGTTCTTTTCATAGCGTTGGTTTCAGTTCAATAATCCGGCAAAAGTATGATTCTGAAACTGTAATAATAAAAAAATGAGGCAGTGCCACCACAGCACTACCTCAGCCCTAACCAAATAAAACCAAATTATCTTTAAGCGGTTGCTTTCTTTCTTGTGGTCACAAAGGTACGGGCACTTTGTGTAGTTTATACAAGAACACCCCGGAAAAAACTGAAAAATTATTTCGACACCAATTGAAAGGATGACTGAACAACTTTGAAACCAATATAGGTGAAGGAACAATTTTACAACAAAAAAGCAAAAAATGGAATATTATTTTTCATTTTTGCGAACGATTTTCGGCTTTCAAAATTAAATTTCATTTCTTTACGATGATGAACTTTTCCATGTCAAATCGCTTTACGGTGAGTCTTCTTGCAGTGGCGCTTATTCACATTTGTACACTAAGTCCCTTGTCGGGGCAGTCTGTGCAGTTGAAAAAAGACGCCATGGCTATTGACAGTATATACGACGAAGCGCTGGTGAACGGCCGTTGCTATCCGTGGCTGGAGCGACTTTGTTTCGACGTGGGGCATCGGCTGAGTGGCAGTAAAAATGCTGAAAAGGCAGTGGCCTGGACCAGGGCTGTACTGGACACGATGGGTCTCGATTCTGTATGGCTTCAGCCGTGTATGGTACCACATTGGGAGCGCGGGGCAGCGGAGGAGGTAAAAATGTACGGAAAAGGTACAAAGCCTGTTGCATTACAGGCACTGGCACTCGGTGGATCGGTGGCTACACCGGCGGGAGGTATCCGTGCCGAAGTAGTGGAAATCAGGAGCTGGGAGGAGCTGGATGCGCTCGGGGAGAAAGGGCTCAGGGGCAGGATAGTATTTTACAATCGCCCGATGGATCCCACCAAAATCAGAACTTTTGAGGCTTACGGCGGTTGTGTTGACCAGCGTGTAACTGGTGCATCGCGCGCAGCTAAATACGGGGCAACAGCGGTACTTGTGCGGAGCATGAACCTGAAAATAGACGATTTCCCGCACACGGGTTCGGTAATTTACGATTCTGCGTACACGCGCATTCCTGCAGCGGCCATCAGCACGAAAGCTGCGGAGACGCTGGCAGCGGCCATAAAAGGGCAGAAAAATCTTGAGGTATCCGTCAGAATGAGTTGTCAGACACTGCCTGATGCGCCTTCTTATAACGTAATAGGTGAAATAAGAGGGAGTGAGCATCCCGACCGGTTCATCACGATGGGTGGCCACCTCGACAGCTGGGATGTGGGTCATGGTGCGCACGACGACGGGGCCGGTATTGTTCAGTGCATGGATGCCCTCCGATTATTGCAGCGTACAGGTTACAAACCGCGCAACACCATACGCTTTGTGGCGTTTATGAATGAGGAAAACGGATTGCGCGGTGGCAAGGAGTACGCCAGGGAGGCGATCAGGAAAGGAGAGAAGCATGTATTCGCCATTGAGAGCGATGCGGGCGGATTCACTCCGAGAGCCCTGACGTTTGAATCGGCAGATCCAGCATTTGATGAGAAATTTCAGCAGATCAAGGGGTGGGAGGCAATCTTTGAGAGCTATGGTATCCGGATAAACAAAGGCGGATCGGGCGCCGATGTAAGTCCGCTCCGGCCCACGCATGCTGTACTGAGCGGCTACTCCCCGGACTCGCAGAGGTACTTCGACTTCCATCATACTGCTGACGACACATTTGACAAAGTCCACAAACGCGAACTCGAACTCGGAGCAGCCACCATTGCCGGTATCGTCTATCTGATGGATACTTACATCAGGTAACAGTATTCGTCCCGACGGGAGGCGGCCGTTCCCGCAGTATTGTCGCCGTACCGTAAAATATGGCAAAATGTACGATTTGCGCTATTGACTGGCAACCATAATCCAGTAACTTGCGCCTCCATTGTGCCCTGCTTTTTTTAATCCTTTCTTTTTCCCTTAAACACTGATTTTCGGTTGACCATGAGACACATTATTTTCATTCTGTTGCTGCTTTGTGCCGCTACCATTTCGGCCCAGAGTACCCTGATCATTCAGCGGAGTCTGAAGTGGAGCGATGCTCCGCGCCAGTGGACAACGCCGGACGGTGCTGCCGTTGACGTCTGGAAATTTGATGACTGCACTTACGGGAATGATGCAATGACGCTGCCACTGTTTACTGTGCGATTCGCGCTCGAGGGTAAGTCTGACCTATCAGTGTCGCTTCAGGAGACGGAGTGGGAGGTGTTCAAGCCCGGGAATAATCCTGATTTGACATCTGTCGGCGCCGATGCAGCAATCAGGGCATCCACGGAACAGGAGCGGCAGCAGTATTTCGGCCGCATCAATATGCTGCCCTTTCGCAAAACGGGCAATACCTACGAGCGACTGGTATCCTTCCGCATTATTGTCCAGATTACCCCGATTGTGTCACCGGCTCCGGTTACCAGCCGCGGATTCACTGAAACATCCGTATTGAGCAGTGGAAATGTGTATAAATTCGGGGTGGAAAATTCCGGTATTTACAAACTCGACTACAACTATATAAAGAACGAACTGGGGGTTACGGATCTTGACAATATTGATCCGCGTACCATTCGTATCTATGGTAATGGCGGCGCCATGCTGCCCGAAAAAAACGGAGATGCCCGTCCTGATGATCTGCTTGAAAATGCCATACTGGTGGTGGGTGAGAGCGATGGCAAGTTTAACACCGGCGATTATATTCTTTTTTACGCCGTCGGGCCGCGCCCCTGGATTTACAGGCCATCGAATAATGATCCGGTGCTTACTACACGCGTTCACCTCTACGACAAGCATGCCTGGTACTTTCTTAAAACAGGCGACGGAACCGGATTAAGGATTTCAGACCA
>CAIYFY010000102.1 GCA_903925535.1 uncultured Bacteroidota bacterium
CCCTTATGGCGGATCCATACTCAGTGATCCGGGTATTTATACCTTCAGTTTTACCTCTGCTTTTGGTTGTGACTCGGTGGTAACCCTCACAATTTTGTATCAGACACCTCCGGTACTGTCAGTCACATCTTCCGGTGGCACGCTGGCGGTGACTGGTGGTCAGGGTCCGTACCAGTGGATCAATTGTGCAAATAACGAATTCATAGCGGGAGCAACAGGAAGTACATTCTCTCCCTCTCAATCGGGCTCCTATGCTGTTTCCACGTCGGAAAATGGTTGCACCAGTATTTCCAGTTGCGTGAGTGTCATTATCAGCAGTACTGACGATCTTCCGGATACGGAAAGCTGGTCATTGTCTCCAAATCCTACATCGGGAGCTGCTGTTATCCGGTGGAGCGAGACGACTCGCGCAGAGAGCCGTCTGGAGGTGACAGATGCCAGCGGCCGGCTGATTTACAGTCAGAAGATACCTGCCGGTTCTGATCAGGCTGAATTTGACCTTACGGATTATCCTTCGGGGGTATTTAACGTACGGATAATTTCCGGTACGCGTGTAATTGCAAAAAAGCTTGTCAAAGCAAGAATATAAACCGTGATTGTGTCGAGAAACTGCGGAGGTCGGAACGAAAGGTTACTGGCCTCTGCAGACTCCACAAAGTCGGTTTTGATTAAATGAGAGGGATACTTCTCCTGAATATTTTCATAGTTAATTCTCTTATTTCATATTGCTCTGTACATTTTTGGCATGATATTCCCTTTACAAGTATCAGTTGCTCAATTTAATCCTGTCTGTTTTCAACGATAATTCGTCCCATGATGCGATTGTTTCTACTTTTTTGCCTGATTATCTCGGGCATGTGTCCTCTTTTGAGTGCCAGTACACACCCGGAAACCCAGTTTAATGTCGAAATTGATTCTATCCACCACATAGACTGTCTGTCGCCCAAAGGCTATCTCTCCTTGCGGGTGAGTGGGGGTACTGCTCCCTATTCCTGTCAGTGGAGTAACGGCAACGATACATTTTTTGATGACGATCTGGATGCAGGTACCGTTGAAATTTTTGTTTACGACTCGGATGGCAACGTCGTAAATCTGTCTGTGGACATTCATGAAGACAGGGTTCCGCCATTCGCCAGTGCAGGGGCTGACTTCAACCTGCTGTGCACTACCACTACTGCCAACCTCTCCGGTTCCGGCTCGGCTGGTATGGAATTCAGGTACCTGTGGACGGGTTTTTCGGGAGGAGTTATACAGTCAGGGGCCAATACCCTGACACCGGTTATCCGTCATACCGGTGGCTTCAGCCTCAAGGTTACCAACCTCAACAATGGATGTTTCGCGACCGATACAGTGCTGGTCAGTGCCACCCATCAGGCTCCGTCAGTTACTGCAACAGGCGGCACTTTCAACTGCGTACAAACCACTGTAACGCTTGGCTCGACATATCCGCAACAGAACGTGGTGTGGTGGTGGACGGGCCCGAACGGATTTGTATCGTACGACCCGAATCCGCAGGTGGGTTTGACAGGTGTTTTTGTCTTCAGAGCCACTGATACGGTTACTACCTGTATGAATACAGCCAACGCCCTGGTTTATGCTGATACCATGAAGCCTGTTTTTGTTCCTGTTGGAGGTACGGTTACCTGTTCTCAACCGTCAGTAACTATTCAGGGAGCTGCAATGCCGGCCGGTTGTACTTTTCTCTGGAAAGGCCCGCCCAACTTTACGTCCACGCTGCAAAACCCGACAGTATTCAATAGCGGTTTATTCAGGGTTACAGTTACCAATCCTTCTAATGGATGTGCCAAAAGTACCTTTGCCGAAATTGATGAAGACCTCGTGCCCCCCGGTGCTTCCGCTGGTGTGTCGGGCGAGCTCACGTGTGCGAACTCATCGGTACAGTTATCAGGCAGCAGCAATACAGGTATAGTTAATTATCTCTGGACAGGCCCCAATGGCTTTACTTCCAACTCTCAGAATCCTGTGGTAACCATCGCCGGGAACTATCAGCTAAGGGTAACAAATCCTGTGAACGGATGTGCTTCTGTGGCCACTGCTGCTGTAGTTTCCAATACGGCACCTCCGGGCGCCTCAGCCACCGGAGCGGTAAGAACCTGCGCCGTACCCAACCCGGTTATTAATGCAAACAGTCCCACACAAGGGGTAACCTACCACTGGATCGGGCCTGGCCTCAACTCTTTTCAGCAAAATCCGGTTGTAAGCAACAATGG
The DNA here is from genome assembly GCA_903925535.1 of uncultured Bacteroidota bacterium. Taxonomy (GTDB): domain Bacteria; phylum Bacteroidota; class Bacteroidia; order Chitinophagales; family Saprospiraceae; genus M3007. The sequence continues at coordinate 2,232 of CAIYFY010000102.1, forward strand.
AACATATTATGTGACGGTTACCAACCCGTCTAACGGCTGTACGAGTACGGCCTCTGCGTTAGTGACACAAAATACTACCCAGCCTTCACTGACCACCACATCTGCCACGATCAACTGCTATAATCCTTCACCCCAGATTACAGCATCCTCCCAGACACAGGGCGCGTTGTTTTCGTGGACAGGTCCGAACGGATTTACTTCGGGTGTATCCAGTCCCAGTGTTTCTGTTTCAGGATTTTATTATGTGACGGTTACCAATCCTGCCAATGGCTGTACCAACTCGGTCAATGTCTGGGTGCCGGAGAATTTCAATGCTCCCATTGTTTTTGCAGGTACTGACCGGGTAATCAACTGTTTGTTCCCCACGATTCTGGCAAATCCTGTTGGCACATCCACCGGCAATTTTATTACGCATTCCTGGACAACCTGGAATGGTCTTATCCTCGACGGTGCCAATACACTGTTTGCCCGGTTCGGAGAGCCGGGTACCTATACACTGAAGGTGACAAATACAATCAGTGGCTGTTTTCGGGTTGACAGTATGACTGTAACTGAAAATCCGCCAGTGGAAATACAGGCTTCCGTACAGACACAGGTAACCTGTAACGGTGCGGCTACCGGAGTAGCAAGGGTAACGGCTCAGGGTGGCTCCGGCACGTTTTACTACAACTGGTCCTCCGGAAGTACCACGGCTACAGCTACCGGTCTGACTGCCGGAACGCATACTGTAACCGTGACTGATTCTGACGGCTGCTCTGCGACCGGAAGCGTTATCATTACC
>CAIYFY010000103.1 GCA_903925535.1 uncultured Bacteroidota bacterium
CCCACATCACCCTGCACCAGCCGATTCATTTGCTTGCCCGCAGCCAGATCATTCCTGATCTCCTTCAGTACTCTTTTCTGAGCACCCGTGAGATCGAATGGCAGCTTGTGATGGTAAAAATTATTGAAAAAATCGCCGATTTTGCCAAACACAAAACCCCTTAAAGCCTCTTTTCGCCTCGTTCTGAGTTGCAGCAACCTTAACTGCAGATAAAACAATTCTTCGAATTTCAGGCGGCGTGTGGCAGCATCCAGATCTCCCTGATTTTCCGGAAAATGAATTTTTGAAATGGCCGTCCAGCGGGGTACAAGCCGGAATTTTTCCATTAACGCATCCGGCAGTGTTTCCGGCAAATCGGCCGCAGACAAACTGTCCAGCAAACCCCGGGTCAGCTTCCTGATGCCCCGGGCATCAAGCCCCTTTCTGGCCAGTTTTTCGGTACTCGGATATACGGGTTCCAGTGTGCGGGGCTTGGCGCCCAGTGTCTCCGGACTCGCCTCCTCCATTTCAGGGTGCGTGATGTTCAGCCGCCCGTTAAATTCACTGAGCCGTCCGAAAACAATATACTCCTTGCCTACCTGCAGTGACTTCTCGAGCCATTGCAGTCCCTGAAACCATACCAGTTCAAGCAGGCCGGTTTCGTCGCGCAGACTTCCCACGAGCCTGCGCGCACGCCCGTCGCCCAATGTCTCCAGGCGACGCAGGATTCCCCTGACTTGTACAGTCTCTCCGTCCGTGTGCAAGTCACGGATACTGTGGAACCGGGTACGGTCAACGTACCTGAACGGCAGGTGGAAAAGCAGGTCGCGTACGGTAAAAATACCCAGCTCGGTCCGCAATGCATCGGCGCGTTGCGGGCCAACTCCCTTCAGGTATTCGATATTTGAGTCGAGTGCAGGCACTTTATATGGCGTTTGGTGGTTGACTTCCTACAAAGTTAACGGAAACGAATTCATTTGTCAACACGTCATATCGCTGATCTTACCTGATCAGCTTGTAATTTCTGTATTCGCCGGGTCGCCAGCCGGTCATTCGCTCGATGAACCGCGAGAGCCGCTCCTTCAGCGACCACCGGATACGGACAGGATCGCTGTCGAAATGCCAGTTCCGGGCCTGTATGCGGGGCTGCATGACAGCAGGATGGGTGCCTTCAAACAACTCCAGAGGCTCCGATCCGTCGTAAACAAAGGTATCCGATGTACCCACATGCCTGGCTACTCCTTCGTCAGTCATATACAGCCGGTGAAATCCGAATTGCTTCTGCTGCTGCGCCCCCGGATCCCGCACCCACCCGTAATGATGGATATGTGCATCAATCAGGCGAACATTCAGTTTTCTGTCACCGGAGTCTGTACGGATCCGGAATCCCTGTGCATCCTTGTAGGAAAAAATACGGCGATCATTGCGCACAATCCGCACTTCCCTCCTGTACCACATCCGGCTGATACCTATAAAATCATAGGAACCATAGAAATGCCGGTAGTTGAAAAGAATTCCTTCCGTTTCATGATTGTTCAGGTACCGCTCCATCGCTGAACGGATAACCGGCAACTCCTTTTCATGCACACATTCGTCGCCCTGAACGTAAAAACACCAGTCGTACTCAGCAGGAATGGCTCCGAATGCCTTGTCCGTTTCCTGCGCGAGCACGCGCCCGCCCTCGCGCAAAGAGTCATCCCAGACGGTTTCGATAATGTGTATTTTCGGATCACCGATACCCCGCACCAGCTCAAGGGTTCCATCATCAGAATTGCCCACGGCCACCACAAAATAATCGCACAACGGCAGGACAGACGTAATTGCCTCCACCACAGGGTATTCATACCGAAGTGCATTTCTGACAAAAGTGAAACCGGCGACTTTCATGCTTGACATCCATATAGCAAAAAGGAGCGTATGGAAAGAAATCCTTCCCAAACGCTCCTGCTGTTGATAAAACTCGGTATTTACTTCGCACCAAACTCGGTGCGGATCTTGTTGAGTGCACTGCCTGCTTTTACCCAGTCAATCTGCTGTTCATTGTAGGAGTGATTCACAGCAAACGTTTCGGATGTACCATCGGCGTGGTCGAGGCGAATCTGAAGCTGTTTGCCCGGAGCGAATGACTCAAACCCGAGCAGTGTTACCCTGTCGTCCTGACGAACCTTGTCGTAGTCGGCCGGATTGGCAAAAGTAAGCGCCAGCATACCCTGTTTCTTCAGGTTGGTCTGGTGAATACGGGCAAAAGACTTGACCACCACCGCCTTGACTCCGAGATAACGCGGTTCCATGGCAGCGTGTTCGCGGGATGAGCCCTCTCCCAGGTTCTCTTCCCCGAAAATAATAGTCCCGATTCCTTTTTTCTGGTAGTGGCGGGCGCTGGCAGGAACTTCCATGTAATCGCCTTTGTCCACGTTAAACACCTTGTTGCGCTCTCCGTTGAAGGAGTTTTCGGCTCCGATATAGCAGTTATTGGAGATGTTTTCGAGGTGACCACGGAATTTCAGCCATGGACCGGCCATGGAAATATGGTCGGTGGTACACTTGCCTTTCGCCTTGATCAGCACGCGCATATCCTTCAGCTCGTCATTGGTAATTGGCTTGAAGGGCTTCAGCAGCTGCAGTCGCTGACTGTCTTTGGCAACAGCCACCTTGATGGCACCCTTGGCAGGCGCCACATAACCGGCATCTTCCACTGCAAATCCGGCCTTGGGCAGTTCTATTCCCTTTGGGGGGTCCAGCTTGACAGCCTCTCCTTTCTTGTTGACCAGTGTGCCTTTCTTCGGATTGAAGGTCAGATCGCCCGCAATGGCAAAAGCCGTTACAATTTCGGGGGAGGCTACAAAAGCGTGTGTATTCGGATTTCCGTCGTTGCGCGAGGTGAAGTTCCGGTTGAAAGAAGTCATGATGGAATTCGGACGCTTCATGTCGTCCATATGGCGGGCCCACTGCCCGATGCAGGGTCCGCAGGCATTGGCCATCACCACACCACCGATTTTTTCGAAATCTTTCAGCAGTCCGTCGCGCTCGGCCGTATAGCGGATGAGCTCGGAACCCGGTGTGATAGTAAACTCTGCTTTCACATCAATACCCTTCTCTGCGGCCTGACGCGCCAGCGAAGCAGCACGGGTCAGATCTTCATAACTGGAATTGGTGCAGGAGCCGATAAGTCCTACCTCCAGCCTGGCGGGGTATTTATTTTTCTTGACAGCAGCAGCAAATTTGGAGAGCGGCCATGCGAGATCCGGCGTGAAAGGGCCGTTGATATGTGGCTCCAGTTTGCTCAGATCAATCTCGATTACCTGATCGAAATACTTTTCAGGATTGTCATAGCACTCCTGATCACCGGTCAGGTAAGGCGCGATTTTATTGCACAGATTGGCAATCTTGCTGCGTCCCGTCGCCTTCAGGTAGCGCGCCATGCTCTTGTCGTAACCGAATGTAGAGGTAGTTGCACCAATTTCCGCTCCCATGTTACAGATGGTACCCTTTCCGGTTGCGCTCATGCTTTGAGCGCCCGGACCGAAGTACTCCACGATAGCGCCGGTACCACCTTTCACAGTGAGAATACCTGCTACTTTCAGGATTACATCTTTGGGAGAGGCCCATCCGCGCAGTTTTCCGGTCAGTTTGACACCAATCAGTTTGGGCATCTGCAATTCCCAGGCCATCCCGCTCATGGCATCAACGGCATCGGCACCGCCCACACCAATAGCGAGCATACCCAGGCCACCGGCATTTACAGTGTGCGAGTCGGTTCCAATCATCATACCGCCCGGGAATGCATAGTTTTCCAGGACAATCTGGTGAATAATACCGGCTCCCGGCTTCCAGAAGCCAATACCATACTTTTGGGATACGGTGCTCAGGAAGTCAAAAACCTCCTTGTTCTTGTCCAGCGCCACCACCATGTCTTTCGACGCTCCGTTTTCAGCGGTAATCAGGTGGTCGCAGTGAACCGTGGAAGGCACGGCCACTTTCTTCCTTCCGCAGGTCATGAACTGCAGGAGAGCCATCTGTGCCGTGGCATCCTGCATGGCAACCCGGTCAACCTGAAAGAATACATAGTCGCTTCCGCGCTTGTAGTCGGCCAGCGGGTTGTCGCTGTGCAGGTGAGCGAAAAGGATTTTTTCAGAAAGCGTCAGCGGGCGGTTCAACTTGGCTTTGGCTGCGTCAACGCGGGCGGAGAAGGTAGCATAATGCTCCTTCAGCATCTTCAGATCAAATATCGTAGAGGCCATTACATTAATTTTTTGTCAAAAAACGCGCAAATGTAGTCAGATTTCACGCTAAAAGGAACCTGAATACGCAATAAAAGTTCTCAAAAACCGACAGATTTAGAGGATTTCCAGATAAACGGACAGATAACAGCCATCAGTTACCACGCTGTTTCACTGTTTATCCGGCATTTAACCACTCCGGCATCTGTTTTCGCTGATTACTCCTGTTCGCGGGAGCGCCTGCGTGCGTCTGCGATAGCCCAGCGAATCTTGTCGAAGGAGTAGCGCCCGTCGAAGTGATCCATGATGGGCCTCAACTGATAGGGTTCTTCAAACAAATGGAGTGCGCCCTGAATAACATCGCACTCTTCGGGTTCAATCCAGCGCGAGATATCCAGGGATTCCCCGAGTTCGTACATGCTGGACAGGTGTGAGTGTATAGTTGTAACCGCGAGTCCGCGCGTCTGGGCGATATCCTCCACACTGTGTCCGTCGCGGAACATTTCCCAGGTAACAATCTGGGTGCCACCGCGCACCTGATGGCCTTCTCCCTTTTTTTCTGCCACAAATTTTCTGATTTCCCCGATAAACACATCGCCGTACAACTGCAGCTTGCGCTCGCCCACCCCTGAAATTTCTTTCATGGCATTATCGGTCACAGGGTGTTTCTCGGCCATAATCTGCAGGGTGGCATCACTGAAGATAAGGTATGGCGGAACCCCCTGACGCTGTGCCACGGCACGACGCAACTGAACCAGGCGTTCAAACAGTTCCTCGCGAAGCAACTGAGCCCTTGGCTTCTCTGCCGAACGAGGTGCCCTTTCCTGCTGCTGTTCTTTGGGTATCGGCATGGCGAGCGGCACTTTTTTCCCGTCAAAAAGAACCTTGTTACCTTCTCCGGTAACGCGAAGCCGGTGGCGATCATCGTAAGCCACTTCTATGAGTCCGAGGTGCATCATCTGCAGCAAAAAATACAGCCAGTCGTTATAACTGTATTCCTTGCCGGCTCCGTATGTCTTGATCTGGTGGTAATTATTGTCGAAGATATCCCGCTTGCTGCTGCCACGCAGTATATCCACCAGCAGATTCATACCCACTTTCTCGCCTGTTCTCAGAATAGCCGAAAGCGCCTTCTGGGCAGCTACCGTGCCATCGAATTGCCTCGGCGGGTTCTTGCAGACATCACAGTTGCCGCAATTCTGATCATAGGGTTCTCCAAAATAATTCAGAACCGTCTTTCTGCGGCAAATGAGCGCCTCGGCAAACTGAAACATGCGCTCCAGTTTGGCAATTTTCAAGTCTTTCTGTTCCTGCGGACTATCGCCCTGTTCAAACATGTCGCGGTACGACATCACATCGGCATAACTGAAAAAGAGAACAGCATCGGCGGGCAGGCCGTCCCTGCCTGCTCTTCCTATCTCCTGATAATACCCCTCCATATTCCGGGGAAGGTTGTAGTGAATGACAAACCGGACGTTACTCTTGTCAATACCCATGCCGAAGGCAATGGTGGCGCATACAATCGGTACACGGTCATTGATGAAGTCCTCCTGTGTCTGACTCCTTTTGGAAGCGGGCATGTCTGCATGATAATACGCTGCCCGAAACCCCTTTTGATTGAGTTTTTCCGCCAGAATTTCACAGTTTTTCCTGGACAGGCAGTAAATAATACCCGATTGACGGGGGCGTTCTTTCAGGAAGGCTACAATCTGTTCAAATCGCTTCTGGCCGGAGGCTACGGTCAGGCTGATATTGGGCCGGTCGAAAGACGCTATAAAAGTAGCGGGGTCGTTGAGTTCCAGCTGACTGACGATATCCTTGCGGGTCAGTTTGTCGGCGGTTGCCGTGAGTGCAATCATCGGAACACCCGGGTATTGTTCCTTGAGGAATTTCAGCTGCGTGTATTCGGGCCTGAAGTCATGTCCCCATGCGGAAATACAATGCGCCTCGTCAACAGCAAACAGACTGATTTTAAGTCGTTTGAGCAGCGGCTGAAATCCCTGGGAGACCATTTTTTCCGGACTGACATACAGAACTCTGATGTGGCCGTCGAGGGCTGCGTCTTCCACCCGGCGGATCTGGGCGGCATCCATGGAACTGTTGATGTAGGCAGCGGGGATACCGTTGGCGCTCAGCCCCTCAACCTGATCCTTCATGAGCGCAATGAGCGGACTGATAACGACGGCTGTTCCGTCGAGGGTAACTGCCGGAATCTGGTAACAGATACTTTTACCTCCGCCGGTGGGCATCAGCACCAGTACATCGCGGTTATCGTAAACGGCCTGAATAATATCGGCCTGCAGCGGTCTGAACTGGTCGTAACCAAAGTACTTTTTAAGAGCCTGAGTGGCGTTCTGGAGCGTCATTCTGATGATTTTTGTGGTGATTGATGAAATTTGTCTTCAAAGTTATTCGCTTTTGGCCAGAAAAGCAACCACATAGTCACAATGATTTCCAAATAACAAGGCCAACTACCGCTGTTCCGACGTACCTTTGCAGTACCGGGGCTGTTTCTCCGGCAGATGGCAGCCATGCCACGTTCTTAATTTTCAAATTACTGATCATGATCAACACTCTTTTGTTCCTCAGCCAGTTGGGCGCCACCGAGTTTCTGCTTATTTTTCTGGTAGTGGTACTGCTCTTCGGCGGCAAAAAGATACCTGAACTGATGCGTGGCATTGGAAAGGGCATACGCGAGTTCAACAATGCCAAAAACGCAGTGGAAGACGAAATCCGTCAGGGTATGCGCGAAACTGACAAGAAGAGCATTGACAATTAATTTTATGCCGTTTCAGGGCGGACTGCTCCGCGTTGTCCGCCCTGAAACGCAATTTATCAGAACGGTATGTCTTCGTCGTTCATTTTCGATGGACGAGTAACAACTGTTGGCTGAAACGGACCTGCCAGTGGATCATTTCCGGCAAAGTCGTCGAGGTTCACAAACTTGGCGAAGGTATCCAGAAAGCGCATGCGCACGGTATCGAGTGCTCCGTGCCTGTGTTTCGCCACAATAAACTCCGCTATCCCTTTCAGGCTCTGACCACTCTCGTCTTCCAGTATCTGATAATATTCCGGGCGATATATGAATGCAACAATATCTGCATCCTGCTCGATACTACCGGATTCGCGAAGGTCACTCAGCTGGGGTCGCTTGCTTCCACCCCGCACCTCCACCGCACGACTCAACTGTGAAAGTGCTATCACCGGAATATTAAGTTCCTTTGCCAGGCTTTTCAGCGCCCTCGAGATACCGGCTATCTCCTGTTCGCGGTTGCCACCTTTCCCTTCTGTGGAGCCCGTCATCAGCTGCAGGTAGTCAATAATCACCAGCTGTATATCGTGCTGCTGTTTCATCCGGCGGCACTTTGCCCGCAATTCGAAGATATTGATTGCGGGAGTATCGTCAATAAAGATGGGCACATTGCTCAGTCGCTCCACCGTAGTCTGCAGTTGCTGCCACTCGTAGTCTTCCAGTTTGCCATTTCGCATTTTACTGCCGGCAATTTCGGCCTCCATGGAGATGAGGCGCTGTACCAGCTGCGTACTGGCCATTTCAAGTGAAAACAGGGCTACCCCCTTGCCAAAATCGCGCGCAGCATTCAGCGCGACGGCAAGCACCATGGATGTCTTACCCATACCCGGGCGCGCCGCGACGATGACCAGATCGGAAGGCTGCCAGCCGGATGTCAGTCTGTCCAGATCAGTAAAACCGGTGGGTACACCCGTCAGGCCATCACCTTTCTGGGTCAGTTCCTCTATCTGTTTAAGCACTTTGGAGCTCAGTGATCCCATAGACTCATAGCTCCGGCTCAGGTTGTTCTGTGTGATGGCAAACAGACCCTTCTCCGCATCGTCGAGCAGGTTGAAGACATCGGTTGTATCTTCGTAGGCGTCGCGTATCACATTCGTACTTACCCTGATCAGTTCGCGCTGTATATGCTTCTGGGCTATAATCCTGGCGTGATACTCGATATTGGCTGCAGAAGCCACACGGTGCGTCAGTTCCACGAGATAATACCCGCCACCGGCCTTTTCCAGGTCACCGCTTTTTTTTAACTCCTCCGTGACCGTCAGCAAGTCAACAGGATTGGAGCGCTCGAACAGGCGAATGACCGCGCGATAGATAAGCTGGTGCCCTTCTGTGTAAAAACTCTCCGGCCGGAGAATGTCCATGACCATCGGAAGCGCATCACGGTCAAGCATCAGGGCACCCAGTACAGCCTCCTCCAGTTGAACAGCCTGAGGCTGCACCTTTCCGAAAACATAAGTGGATAGCCCCTCTCCATTCTGTGGATTGCGGCGCCTGCCACGGTCAGCCGACGATTGATAATTCGATTTGTTGTCTGATTCTGCCATAACGCAGCAAATTTAACCCTCAAAACTGAGAAAAAATCTTTTTGAAACAATTGGTATTGTTGGTAATGTGGATAAGTAAACAAATCAATGTGGATAACCCTCAAAACTACCATAGTTACTAACATCGAATTGCGGTTATTAACACGCTTTACGACTTAACCTTAATTTCATATTTGATTGAAAAGCACATATTTATAAAAAACGGCATTCCAAAAAGAGTAGTCAAGGGGGTGTTTTTTCTGTACAGATGATATTTTTTTCAACAGTGTAAAAAATTATCCGGGACTTTTTAAGGGATAAAATTCAGATAAAACAATAAGGCCGCCCAGCCGAAATCGAACCATGAAAAAAGCCGCTCCTCCGAAGAAGAAGCGGCTTCTCTGTTGGGCCACAAGGACTCGAACCCTGAATAACAGAACCAAAATCTGCTGTGTTACCATTACACCATGGCCCAATCGCTTTCAAAAGCGGGTGCAAAATTACACGTCATTTTCAATTCTGCAAAATGATTTTGCAAAAAAATGTGAAATATTACTGGCGGTACCAATACTGCGTTCTGTAGAAGGGGCCAATAGAGCCTCTGACAACCAGAACATTGGGATCTCCCTCCTTCAACCACATTTTGCAGCCATACCATTTGCCCTTCTCGGGGTCCAGAATATTGCCACCCTGATAGTAGCCTTCACTCTTTTCCATGTTTACCACCACAATCATACCCAGTATAGGCTGGTTATAGCGTTCACCCGGGCACTTGTCACAGCGTTTATCAGGCGCCGACTTTAGCAACTTGACTACTTTACCGTACAATTTTCCATCACCCTCAAAAAGTTCGAGGTGACTTTTGGGCTCTCCGGTTTCATCATCAATGGTTTTCCAGACGCCGGTTACTGTTTGTGCTCCCGCAGCGAGCGACAGGGCCAGACAGAGCAGAAATGTTATTCCGTACTTCATGTTACTGTTGGTTTGGTGAAAATCAGTGAAGTGTTAAAGTATGGCGTCAGGAATTTGTGCCGCCACACAGTCCGTAAAAGTAAAAAGCCTTTCCCGTGCGAGGTGCCCGAGGAAAGACTTTTTGTAAAAAAATGGCATTATTTACCTGCCAGTTTTTTCAGTATCGTGCTCACTTTTTTGAGCTTCGGACGGCTGTTGCCGTGTGATCCACGACGGATTTTACCGCGTTTGGACCTGAAATCTCCTTTACCCATTGGTATCAGAAAGTATTGATGGTGAAAAAATAGGGGGCGAAGTTATGCTGATAACCTCAAATATTGCCCTTTTGATGTCAAAAAATTACTTTCAAGAAGGTTTGACCGGTGCATACATGGCAAAACGGGCCAATCCGGTGCGCTGTAGAAAATGACAGAACGACACACGCAATACACCGAGCCCGTACTTCATACTCCTCCTGAAGTTGATACTGGAGGCTTCTTCAAAGTATTTCGTCGGACAGGTCACTTCGCCGATATCGAAACCGGCGTAAACAATCTGCGAAAGCATCTCGTTGTCGAATACAAAGTCGTCGGAATTCAGGTTATAGCTGATGCCCAGCAACACTTCGCGACTGAAGGCTCTGTAGCCGGTATGGTATTCCGACAGTTTGTACCTTATCAGCAGGTTCTGTGTAAAGGTAAGAAAGCGGTTGGCTACATATTTGTACATGGGCATACCACCTTTCAGCGCGCCCATGCCCAGAATACGCGATCCAAGCACCACCGGATACAAGTCCTCACCGATGATATTTACCATACTGGGTATCAGTTTCGGCGTGTACTGGTAATCGGGATGCAGCATAATGACAATATCTGCGCCGATATCCAGTGACTTGTTGTACAGTGATTTCTGGTTGCCGCCGTAACCTTTGTTCTTCTCGTGAACGATTACATGGTTTACACCGAGCGAACGCGCCAGTTCCGCCGTGTTATCGCGGCTGTGATCATCGCAAAGAATAACCTCATCCACCAGATCAAACGGAATTTCCCTGTATGTCTTCTCCAGTGTTTTGGCTGCATTATAGGCCGGCAGCACCACGACCACTTTTTTTCCCTTGTACATAATCAAGATTTGGCCCTGGCCGATTTTTTCGCTGCCTTCGGTTTTTCTTCCGGTACAGGCTGCTCGGTTACCTCCTCCGCTTCGGCAACCGCAGTTGTTTCTGCTGCAGCTGCAGCCTCTGCCTTCGCAGCAGCAAGAATACCCTTTTCGTACATGAAGCTGTACCACTTGATACACTTCCTGATGTCGTTAATATGCACCCGGTCGCGATCATGATCGGGGAGAATGGCGCTGAAGTAGTCGCGCAACTCGCCGGAAGATGCATTGATACTTGCCGGAGGTACTGCCTCATGCTGGTCAAACATTTTTTCAAATACTTCAACCAGCGGTACGGTACCCTCCCCTTCATTGGTGTAGGTATAAATGGCTACCGTAGCCAGCGGCGTAATCTGCCCCTGCCTTGATGAAACAAAACGGGTGCGCCCCTCGTGGCGGTCTTCGATGATGACTCCATCGCCACGTGTGGCAACGAGCTTGTGTACCCCCGGAATACCGGAGATGACGAGAAATTTGTCAAGATTCATAGTAATGGTTAAATGGTCATGATTTCTTTTTCCTTGCCTGCAACAATCTGGTCTGTCTGTTCAACAAACTTGTTTACCAGATCCTGCAGTTCAGTCTCCTTGCGTTTGCCGGCATCCTCGGGAAAGCCGTCCTTGACAGCCTTCTTGATGTGGTCAAGCGCTTTGTGGCGGGCATTCCTGATACCCACCTTGCTCTCCTCGCCGGCATGCTTGGCCTTTTTCACCAGCTCCTTGCGACGCTCCTCGGTAAGGGGCGGCACCGAAAGCCTGATTACTTCGCCATCGTTGGACGGCGTAATGCCAAGATTGGCGTTAATCAGCGCGCGCTCAATGGTTCCGAGCAGATTGCGCTCCCAGGGTTGAATTACAATGGTACGCGCATCGGCTACCTGAAGGTTGGCTACCTGTGCAAGCGGCGTGGGTGAACCATAGTACTCTACCATTACATCTGTAATCAGTGATACAGACGCCTTTCCGGTACGCAGTTTCACCAGTTCGTGATTCAGGTGCTCAAGCGCTTTTTCCATTTGGGCCCTGGCATCAGCCATGGCCTTGTTGACTTCTTCCATGTTATCAGATCAAATTCAGTAGTAATTTGACAAAACCGGCACGGGGCCAGCTTTGCTGTTGTCAGATTTCGACGCAAATTTCAGAAGTTTTGATGAAAGGATTACTTAAATTTATCTTACTTCGTACCTTCGGCCCCAACATGCCCGAATTGCAGGAAATTAGAAGCACTCTTTCCAGAATTGACAGGCTGGAACGCGAGATTGGTC
>CAIYFY010000104.1 GCA_903925535.1 uncultured Bacteroidota bacterium
ACAAAGAATTTTTACATCAAGGAATTTTAAATAACACAACAATATGGCAGACGTCAGACCGGAAGAAATCTCCGCGATATTGAAACAGCAACTGGCCGGCTTCGGAGCAGACACTAATCTGGAGGAAGTTGGCACCGTGCTGCAGGTGGGCGACGGTATCGCCCGTATTTACGGCCTGAACCGCGCTCAATCGGGCGAGCTGGTCGAATTCGAAAATGGCGTTCGCGCTATCGTTCTGAACCTCGAAGAAGATAACGTTGGTGCCGTTCTTATGGGCGCATCCGACGGTATCCGCGAAGGTTCTATCGTGAAGCGCACGGGCAAAATCGCCTCTATTGAGGTGGGTGAAGGCTTCGTTGGCCGCGTTGTGAATACGCTCGGTCAGCCAATCGACGGCAAAGGCCCGATCTCCGGAGCCAAGTATGAAATGCCGCTCGAACGCAAGGCTCCCGGTGTTATCTACCGCCAGCCCGTAAACGAACCACTCCAGACGGGTGTCAAGGCGATTGACTCCATGATTCCAATCGGCCGCGGTCAGCGCGAGCTTATCATCGGCGACCGTCAGGTTGGTAAAACAGCCATCGCTATTGATACAATCATCAATCAGAAGGATTTCTTCGACCGCGGCGAACCGGTTTACTGTATCTATGTTGCCTGCGGACAAAAGGCTTCCACGGTAGCTTCTGTGGCCCGTACACTCGAAGAGTATGGTGCCATGTCCTACACAACAATTGTGTCTTCTTCTGCTTCTGATCCGGCTCCGCTGCAGTTCTATGCGCCTTTCGCAGGTGCTGCTATCGGCGAATATTTCCGCGACACAGGCCGCCCCGCTCTGATTATTTATGATGATCTCTCCAAGCAGGCAGTAGCCTACCGCGAGGCCTCCCTGCTGCTCCGCCGTCCTCCGGGCCGCGAAGCTTACCCGGGTGACGTATTCTACCTCCACAGCCGCCTCCTCGAGCGCGCTGCGAAAGTCATCAACAACGATGAAATCGCCCGCTCCATGAACAACGTACCCGAAAGCCTGCTCAAAGCCGGCCTCGTAAAGGGTGGTGGTTCACTGACGGCGCTCCCGATCATCGAAACACAGGCCGGTGACGTGTCTGCCTATATCCCGACCAACGTTATCTCTATTACCGACGGTCAGATATTCCTGGAATCCAACCTGTTCAACGCCGGTGTACGCCCTGCTATCAACGTAGGTATTTCTGTAAGCCGCGTAGGTGGTAACGCCCAGATCAAGTCTATGAAGAAGGTATCCGGTACACTGAAGCTCGACCAGGCTCAGTACCGTGAACTGGAGGCATTCGCCAAGTTCGGCTCCGATCTTGATGCCGCAACGCAGGCCGTACTTGCCAAGGGCTCCCGTAACGTGGAAATCCTCAAGCAGCCACAGTACAGCCCGGTTCCTGTTGAAAAGCAGGTGGCAATCATTTACCTCGGTACCAATAACCTGCTCCGCGATGTGCCGCTCGACAAGGTGCGCGAATTCGAAGAGCTCTTCCTCGAACGTATGGAAGACAAACTTCCTGAAGTACTTGAAGAATTCCGCAAAGGAAAACTGGAAGATGCCAGTCTGGCTAAAATGAAAGACCTGGCTGCTGATCTCTCAGGACAATACAAGAAGTAATAACGCCACCGAAACCGGAAGAGGAATGATGCGCTGAAAGGTTACACCTGTCACGCTGTTCCTCTTCCGAAATCGGTATCGTTGTTGTCAACAATATTCATCACCTATCATTTACCATTCAGATAATGGCTGGCGGTTTAAAAGAAGTTCGCGAACGGATCAAGTCGGTTATCAACACGCAGCAAATCACGAAGGCCATGAAAATGGTTTCGGCTGCCAAACTGCGCAGGGCTCAGCAGAATATTCAGCAGGTACGCCCCTACGCTGATCGCCTTAACCGTATGCTCTCCAACATCCTGTCTAACCTCGACGGAGATGCAAGCACGAGCTTTGGCAAAAGCAGGGAGGTGAAAAATACGCTTCTGGTAGTTATGACCTCCAACCGCGGTCTTTGCGGAGCCTTCAACACGAATATCTGCAAGGAGACTGCAGCGCTCATCCGCGAGAAGTATGCCCAGCAGCAGCGCACCGGAAACCTGACTGTCCTTTTCATTGGTAAAAAAGGATACGACTGGTTCCGCCGCCGCTACAAGGATATCAATTTCGTCACCGACTTCATTCCGGTGTACGATCAGTCTGATTACGAAAATGTAAGTGCTGTAGCCCGCAAGCTGATGGATGAGTTCTCTACCGGCAAGTACGATGCGATTGAAGTGGTGTACGGCCGTTTCAAGAATGCTGCTACTACTTTCCCGACTGTTCAGCAGTGGCTCCCGGTCCCCAAAATGGAGACCCCTGCCGGAACAAAGCAGAAGAAGGCCGATTATATTTTCGAGCCCGACCAGCAGCAACTGCTTGAACATCTTGTTCCAAGTATCCTGCAGCTTTCTTTCCACAAGTGCCTGCTCGATACACTGGCCTCCGAACATGGATCGCGCATGACCGCCATGGACAAGGCAACTGAAAATGCTGAAGAACTCCTCAAGGCGCTGCGTATTAACTATAACAAAGCCCGCCAGGAAGCTATCACAAAGGAACTGGGAGAAATCGTCGGCGGAGCAGCAGCCCTCGAAGGGTAATTCTCCACGATGGGTTCACTCATCAATATACAAAGTCCCTTCGCCGCCTGACAGTTGCGAAGGGACTTTTTGTTTGTCCAACCGCAATATCATCCGGTAGATAATCGTTCCCTGCCAAGTTATTTTCCTAACCTGTTTTTTCCAATCCCGGTTAATCATGCATTTCTGTAAATATCAGGGCGCCGGCAACGACTTTGTCATGCTCGACCAGCGCACCAGCAAATGGATATCGCGCGATGATACGGAACTCATCGCACGCCTCTGTGACAGACGGTACGGAATCGGTGCCGACGGACTTATACTGCTCCAGTCTGTTGAAGGACATGACTTTGAAATGGTTTACTTCAATTCGGATGGCAGGGAAAGCACGCTCTGTGGCAATGGCGGAAGATGTATCGCTGTTTTCGCACGTGACATAGGAGTAACGGGTAATGAGTGCCGCTTTCTCGCTATTGACGGATCTCATGAAGCAATTATCTCCTCGGGAGACATCAGAAAACAGTCGGAGGTTTCTCTTAAAATGGCCGATGTGAGGCATGTTGCCCGGGAGGGAAATTCATTCGTGCTGAACACCGGCTCTCCTCATTTCGTCCGATTCGATGCATCAATTGACACGGCAGATATGGTTGCAGAAGGCCGGGCAGTGCGCTATTCCCAGCGATTCCGGACTGAAGGTATCAATGTTAATCTGGTAAGTATCGCGAACACTGATCCGGATCAGCTCGAAATCAGGACCTATGAGCGGGGCGTGGAGGATGAAACACTCGCCTGCGGGACCGGTGTGACTGCCGCAGCTATCGCCTCGCATCAGTACCGGGAACTTCCGCCCGGAACATATCACATTGCTGTTCAGGCGCTGGGAGGAGATTTGTCGGTCAGGTTCACCGCTCACTCCGATGGCTCTTTCACCGATATCTGGCTCTGTGGTCCCGCCACTTATGTATTTGAGGGGGATATTCAGCTGTGATTACTGACATTTGAGCCCTATAGGCCCTGCCTTGATCTCATTGCTGAAATTCCCGGCCCGGTCTCTGATCTGTATGAAGTAATACAGTGTGTCGTACTGGAACGAGGGGGGTACATTTTCACAGGCCAGTTTGATGCCTTCCGGTGTCTCGAAAATACAGCAGCTCGTGGGTATCACAATGGAAATTTGTCCTGAAATGCCGTTTCCGGCTCCCTGCGGATCCACATAAGGCAGTTTGTATCTGAACTTGACGAATGAATCCCTGTTATCTTTTACAAAAACACTTGTTGTCGTATCAGATTTCGGATAGCCCAGATCGCCATCACCATCAGTATAGGAGAATGAAATGGTAACACTGTCGCCTTTTGAACTGCCCTGTTGCATGACCATCTTGGACAATCCCGTAAAAATAATCTCGGGTGTATCCGGATAAGCAGGCGGTTTTACACAAAACTGAGCCGCAAATACAAATATAGTCGCAACCGCGAATAGTATCAAGTGCCTTTTCATAACCCAAAAATACAGTTTTAAACGCAAACTGCCTGTTTAAATTGTTTTCTCCGGTTTCCGGACACTGTTCAATCACACGAAAAAATGCAAACGCCTCTCAGGAACGAAATACTGACAGCAATCGCAGCCCGGAAGCTGACCGACGAGGTGGTTCACAACCTCTTTTGTTACCAGAGAGCCAATAATGAACTCTATGGCCGTTTCGCAGAACTGCTGGGTGAAAAGCATATATATCCGTTTCTGCCTGTATCCTTCTTCAAATCTCATGAAATAAGATCAGGTGTATGGTCGGCAGAAACCTGGTTTGAAAGCAGCGGTACAACCGGGCAGACAAGTTCAAAACATCTCGTAAGGAATCTGGACTGGTATCTGAATAACGCTGCACAGGGTTTTTCTGGATTTTACGGAGATCCGCGCAAATGGTGTTTTCTTGGACTGCTTCCCAGTTATCTGGAGCGAGGCCACTCTTCACTGGTGGCTATGGCAGATTATCTGATAAAACTGTCAGCGTATCCCGAAAGCGGCTTCTTTCTCGATGATTTTGAGCGGCTGCGGGATACGCTGATCCGATGCCGTGCTGCAGGAATTCCTGTACTGCTTCTGGGGGTCACTTATGCACTGCTTGATTTTGCCGAAAGGTATCCGATGAATCTGCACGGCGTAACAATCATGGAAACTGGCGGAATGAAGGGACGCCGGAAGGAAATGACCCGGATGGAGGTTCATCAGTTGCTCATGGAGGCTTTCGGTACTGATTGTATCCATTCTGAATACGGTATGACAGAACTGTTTTCACAGGCTTACGCAAGAGGTGGCACTATTTTTGCCCCTGTTGATACCATGAAAGTGGTAGCCACAGAAATAAATGATCCGTTCTGTACCGTTCAGCCGGGTAAAACGGGCGTGTTGAATATTATTGATCTGGCTAATCTCGACACCGTCAGTTTCATCCAGACGGAAGACATCGGAAGGGTTTTTCCCGATGGTTCTTTCGAAGTGCTCGGCAGGCTCGATGCCGCCGAACTGCGTGGTTGCAATCTGATGGTTGAATAACTTGAACCGGTTTATGTCCTCATTACTTATCCGGAATATCCGGACGCTCGTTTCAGCCGAAACTACTCCCCGGCACATCGTTAAAGGAGCCGAAATGGCTCAGCTACCCGTCATCAATAATGCCTGGGTTTTGTCTGAAAATGGCAGAATCGCTGCCTTCGGTATTATGGCAGACTGCCCGGAACGGGCAGATGTCATACTGGATGCCACCGACAGGTTTGTCTTTCCGGCCTGGTGCGATTCTCATACACATATTGTGTTTGCTGCTACCCGGGAGGAGGAGTTCGTTGATCGGATACGCGGACTGTCGTATGAGGAAATAGCGCGCCGGGGAGGCGGAATTCTGAATTCAGCCCGGAAAATGCAGCTGGCGTCCGAAGATGACCTGCTCGCAGGTGCCCGCGCCCGCCTGTACGAGGTAATCGGTATGGGAACCGGCGCTATCGAGATTAAAAGTGGATACGGACTGACCCTGGAAAGTGAAATGAAAATGCTGCGCGTTATACGCAGGCTGAAAGAAGAGAGTCCGATTCCGGTGAAAGCCACTTTTTTGGGGGCACACGCTGTTCCACTGGAATACAGGGAGCGCAGACAAGATTATATTTCGCTGATAATCAATGAGATGCTTCCCGCTGTAGCCGGTGAGGGACTGGCTGATTATTGTGACGTGTTCTGCGACAAGGGTTTTTTCACACCGGATGAAACGGATAAAATCCTGAAATCAGCATCAGTTTACGGACTAAAGGCCAAAATTCACGCCAATGAGCTGGGTATCACCGGTGGCGTACAGGTCGGAATTGCCAATAACGCTCTATCGGTTGACCACCTGGAATATACCGGAGAAGAAGAAATAAAGGCACTCCTCAACAGTGATACAATTCCTGCACTGCTGCCCAACTGTGCTTTTTTTCTGGGTATTCCTTACCCTGATGCCCGCGGAATGATAGATGCAGGACTGCCTGTAGCACTGGCATCTGACTTCAACCCCGGGTCGGCTCCGTCGGGCAATATGCCTTTTGTCATTTCACTGGCTTGTATCAGGATGAAAATGCTGCCCGAGGAGGCTGTCAAC
The DNA here is from genome assembly GCA_903925535.1 of uncultured Bacteroidota bacterium. Taxonomy (GTDB): domain Bacteria; phylum Bacteroidota; class Bacteroidia; order Chitinophagales; family Saprospiraceae; genus M3007. Next base: position 6,252 of record CAIYFY010000104.1, read on the forward strand.
GCCGCTACGCTCAATGGAGCCCGGGCGATGGAGCTGGAAAAGGAAGTGGGTTCTGTGGCAGCAGGAAAACGCGCAAATCTGATGATTTCGCGTCCGATGAACAGCCTGGCTGTATTGCCCTATCACTTCGGGAGTCAACTGGCCGAGAAAGTGATTGTTAACGGAAAAGTGTTTGAAAATGAACTTCCCGATCCGACAATAAAAGCAATCATTTAATCGTTAGTGGAAACCCGCTCCTTGTTTTGTTAACAAGCAAAATAGTTGCGATTTTGGCCGAAAAGTTGGTAATTTTGCGGCCGTTCTGCTTCAGAATACACTTCATG
>CAIYFY010000105.1 GCA_903925535.1 uncultured Bacteroidota bacterium
CCTCCAGGATGGACAGCCAGGACTTGGCAGTGTTTACCGAAATATCCGCATCTCTCGCCAGCGACGATACCTCCAGAAGCTGTCCCGAACGCCCCGCCGCCAAGCGGACAAACCGGTTGAACCGACCGAGATCCCCCACATTTTTCAAGAGGCGTACGTCGCGTTGCAGGTAGGTCTCTACATAATTGGGAAAGACCAGACGGGGCGGAGCCCCTCTGTCGTACAACACCGGAAACCCTCCCTGCCAGGCCCACTGCAAAGCAGACAGGCCCGCACGGGTTTCTGCCGGAAGCTCCTCAAAACCCAAAGGCAGAAGATTCAATATCCCCACACGCCCGGCAAGCGACTGGGTGATTTTTTCCATCAGCAGAAAATTCTGGGACCCGGACAATACAAACCGAAGCTGCGGGGTACTATCCAACACATGCTGTAAATAAGAAAATAAAGACGGCACCCGCTGGGCTTCGTCGAGTATAGCCCCTGCCGGAAAGGACGCAAGAAACCCCCTGGGATCCGTTTCCGCAAACATCCTCACATCAGGATCCTCTAAATTGGCGTAGGGGAGCAACGGGAACGTATCCCGAAGCAAGGTCGTTTTACCCGATTGTCTCGGCCCTCCCACGTAAATCGCCGGAAAATACCGATACAACTCTTCCACACTGTCCATCAGCAACCGAGGAATCATTTTCAAAAGTTATGTTTTCTTGCATTCTAAATGCAAAATTACATAACTTTTTGAAAAAATGGAACGCGTCGCAGAAAGATCGGGGCGTACCTCAGTCGGTATAGGACTCGAACAACTTTTGGTACGAGGGACGCTCATCGAAGTTGATTTCGACAAAGTACTCAAAGTGCCGGGCAAGCTGACGCACCGCCGACGACTTCCCCACCTGACGCGCACCCCGCAGCATCAGCGGCTTTCGTTGGCCCGCCAAACGCCACTCCTCCAATTCGTTGTCAATCAACCTACTAAAATACATATACCAAAAATACAGACCCTAAAACTACGTAAAAGGATAAAAATCCAGCCCAATAGTACATATGAAAGGATAAAAATCCAAATCAATCTCCTAGCGACAGTACACACCCTTCGGCACAGTTTTGCCACGCATTTGCTGGAAAAGGGGGTTGATCTGCGGTATGTTCAGGAGTTGCTGGACATGAGCGCCGCAAGGCGACGGAGATCTATACCCAGATCCCGAAAAAAGCCTGAGACCACCTCAGAAGCCCACTGAATGATTTGGAACTTTGAAGGGATCGGGGTATATTGCAAAGCATGGACCTACATCGTTTCGGGTTTGCTTAGACGATAAAGCAGGGGCGAAATGCTGCGTAGGTACTTTGTTGGAGTTTTGTAAATATAGTAGATAACAGCAAGCAGTTCTCATTTTAAAAAAATCAAATATAAAGTTAGTTTCAGTATCTTAGGGTCAAAAAAATTGGATGATAGATACCATACTCGGCAAGGTAAAATCAGGGCTGGACGGGATAAAAGATCACAGCATGCAATCGGGCAACCTTCAGCACACGCTTGGGGACACGCTGATGAGTGCATTCCCGATGTTCCATCTGAAAGACCCATCGTTGTTGGTGTTTCGACAGCGGCTGGATGAGCGCTGGTCCAATATGGAGAGGGTGTACAAAATCCAGTCGGTACCCAGAAAAAACCTCTTTGAGAAGGTTCGACAGGTCTTCGATCTTTCACCCTGTATGTCAACGAACGTCGTGTAACGCTTTATCGCCAAGGAGATAACCCCTGATTTTCCTATATTAGAATAAGTTTAGATGATGATTTTTTCTAAACCGAGAACCGCTGAAAAAACGCAAGAAATAATTTATGCCAATAAAGACAGGACAAATAGTTAAAAATCTTATACCCAATGAACCGGTTACAGTGAATCAGATTCAGCCGTTAGGTTCAATGGTATCCATAAAGTATACTGGCGTAAATACCAACCGTACCAATACGAAAGTAATTTCTAATGAAGAATTTGATTCACTTGAAATTCTTTCTCAGGAGGGTACATTTAATTTCAAAGGCGACCCAATAAAGTTTGGTTTATTTGCTGAGGCTGAAAGAATCAACTCTGCCTATCAGTTCGATCCTTTGTTTGCTGTAAATTGCAGTATTGTTGACCCATTACCTCATCAGGTCGAGGCAGTGTATAAATTCTTACTACCCCTTCCGAAGATTCGCTTTTTGCTTGCCGATGATACCGGGGCAGGTAAAACAATCATGACAGGCTTGTTGGTGAAGGAATTAATGATGAGAGGGCTTGCTGAACGGGTTCTGATTATAACTCCGGGCGGTCTTACCAAGCAATGGCAGGAAGATGAAATGGGCGTAAAGTTCAATATCCCTTTCACGCTGGTTAACCGTAGTCTGTTTTCATCTGACCCCAATATATTCCATACAGCCCCAAGAATTGTTACATCCATAGACTTTATTTCAAGAGAAGATGTCTTGAATGTGGCAAGCAATTCCCATTGGGATTTGATTGTATTTGATGAGTGCCATAAGTTATCGGCTTATGATTATGGCAGTAAGCAATACGTATCACTGCGCTACAAAGCAGCTCAGGTATTGTCGCAGCAATGCGAACATATTTTGTTACTAACCGCCACCCCTCATAGAGGAAGGACCGATACGTTCAAGAAACTACTGCAGCTGTTGGATGAAGACATTTTTGCCACGGATGAAATAGCTTCGACCCGAATCAAAGAGTTGGAGCACAATGGCATCAATAAGTTTTTTATCCGCAGGTTAAAGGAAGATATGAAAGACTGGCACGGCAAGCCTCTTTTCAAGGACCGATTTACCAAAACGGTTGCCTATCAACTAACCCCGGAAGAAAAAGAACTCTATGATGCAGTAACAAAGTATTTGACCAAAAAGAAGGAAGAAGCATCTGAAACGAAGAATATCCACGTATCCCTGGCTCTTACTGTAATGCAGCGGAGATTGGTAAGTTCCATTTTTGCTATCAAAAATACGTTGGGCAGAAGATATAATGCTCTCAAAGGTATTCTGGATGAAACCAGTAAAAATCCAAACCTTTTCAATCAGCGGCATAAGCTGGATGGTTTTGATGTTGATAACATCGAAGATTTTGACGATTTGGAAGATGATGAAAGAGAAGCATTGGAAAACATACTTTCCGACCCAAAGAAATTCAAGCTGTTTACTACCGCCAAAAGTTTAGGCGAGATACAAACTGAGGCC
>CAIYFY010000106.1 GCA_903925535.1 uncultured Bacteroidota bacterium
CCGGGATTCAGAATGCCATTCGGGTCGAACACCCGTTTTATGCTGCGCATCAATTCCATCTCTGTTGCAGTGAAGACAATATCGAGATACTGTCGCTGCACCAGTCCGATACCATGTTCACCGGAAATAGTGCCACCCACGCTTTTTACGAAAGTGAAAATTTCCCTGATTCCCCTGGGCACCTCCTCGTTCCATATCTGGTCGCTCAGGTTTCCCCGGAGTATATTTACATGGAGGTTGCCATCGCCGGCATGCCCGTAGCACACTGATTCGAAGCCGTAGCGGGCGCCTACCTCCTTGACTTTTTTCAGGAGTGCAGGCAGTTCGCCACGGGGCACCACTGTATCCTCTTCCTTGTAAACCGAGTTGCGTTTAACAGCATGGGCAACATTTCTCCTGAGTTTCCAGAGCGAAGTTTTGGTTGTTTCGTCGTCGGCGAAGAAAATCTCGCCTGTATCGAAACGCTCCAGCACCTTTGTTATTGTTTCACAGTCGGCCATAAGACTTTCCAGATGAAAACCGTCTACCTCAATAAGCAGGTGGGCTTCATCTTCCTCTCTGATGGGCACCGGAGTTTCGCCCACATACCTGACCGCCCAGTCAATGGCGTTTCTCTCCATAAACTCGAGTCCGCTGGGAGTAACGCCGGCTTCAAAGATAGCTGCAACAGCTGCGCAGGCACTTTCAGCCGATCTGAACGGAGCCAGCATCATGAGGTTCTGCGTCGGGTGGGGCTGCAGTTTCAGCACAATTTTGGTGATTACCCCAAGGGTGCCTTCACTACCGACCATCAGCTGGGTGAAGTTGTAGCCGGTTGAGTTTTTGAGGGTATTTGAGCCTGTCCAGATAACCTCGCCCGATGGCAGTACAACTTCCAGATTGAGTACATGATCCTTTACCACGCCATATTTGACCGCTTTGGGACCGCCGGCATTCGTGCTGACATTTCCCCCGATGAACGACCAGCCCCGGCTGGCGGGATCGGGCGGATAAAAAAGGCCCTCTTCACGGAGGGTATTCTGCAGAATTTCGGTAATCACGCCGGGCTCCACCGTCACCTGAAAATTCCGGCGGTCAATTTTCAGTATCTTGTCAAAACGTTTCATGGAAATCACCAGTCCGCCGTAAACGGGCAGTGCGCCACCGGCAAGACCGGAACCGGCACCCCGTACTGTGACGGGTATGAGGTGTTTATTGCATATACGCATGAGGGCACTCACCTGCGCGGTATCGGCAGGCTCGGCCACTGCCTGTGGCACGAAAACAAGGTCCTCAGTTTCGTCGTGCCCGTGCTCTGTGAGCACATCAGTATCGGTGAACAGACAGTTTTCTCCGACAACAGCGCTTAATTCCTCCAGAACAGCCCTTGATATGGGCTGGAAGGGATTACTTTTGCGGGCAGATTGATTTGCGTCAGTCATGATCGCTTGTTTGTAATGTTCAAAATAGTCAGAAAATGCGGTTAAGATCCGGCTTTGTTTTTTTGTTGCTGGCTTTCGGCGCCAGTGGTTTCGCCCAGAAATTCCCCGAGCACGGTGATGCGGCTGAACCGCGCAACAAAGGTAAGCTCATTTCACTCCATTTTTCTCTGGGAGCACATCTTCCCGGCGGTGATATTGCCAGTCGCTTCGGAACGAGCGGGGCTTTCGGAGGTGGCTTTGAGTTTATGACCGACAACAGTGTCTTTATCGGAGCAGATGTGCAGGCTGTTTATGGCGGAAACGTAAAGGAGGATCCGCTGGCCAATCTGCGCACGCCAGACGGATATATAATAGGTAACGACCGGGCTATTGCCTCGGTGGCACTCCGGGAACGCGGGATTTATTACGGGGGAAGTATCGGCAAGCTCTTCCCGATGAAGGGAACCAGACGGGGTGTACGCGCCTCCATCGGCGGCGGCTGGCTCCAGCACCGCATCAAGGTGCAGGACAACCGGAGTGTACTCACCCAGATTACCGGCGACTATATCAAGGGTTATGACCGGCTCACCGGTGGATTTGCCCTCAACCAGTTCATTGGCTGGCAACAACTCGGCAACCAGCGGCGAAGCAACTGGCTCATCGGACTGGAACTGATACAGGGGTTCACAGAGACGCGCCGCGACTGGGACTTCCACGACAAAATGAAACTGTCGGGCAGGCGACTTGATCTGCTTATTGGCATCAAGGCTGCCTGGACACTGCCGTTTTATCAGACCCCGGGCGGAGAGATTGTCTATTGATTGCTCCGGTTCTCTAGGTTGTTGTCGTCCATAAAACGCCAGGCAACTCCGAGCCTGAAGCCCCCGAATGGCTGCGGGTGCCAGGCCGTCTGATAGAACACCTTTGTGTTGTCAACAAAGGTCCAGGCATTTTCGTAACGGAAGAAAAAACGGAAGGTTTGCACTTTAAACGCGACGAAAACATCCACCCACGGATATGGCTGCTGCGCGAGTGTGTCCTGCAGATAGAACTGGCCCGTCACGGGCTGGTATGCATCGGGCAGGAAAGCGCTGTTCATCCGGAAATCAAGACCAATATTCAGGTCGAGTTTCCGGTCGAACAGTTTGCCTGAATAGTACAAACTGTTCTTCGTGAACCATTCCGGGAGGTGCAGCACATCGCTGCGGTTGGCCTTCTGTAGTGCCAGTGTGTTGTCGAGGTGGAAGTGGCCGACTCTGAAATTTTCCTGCACGATGAGCTGGGCAACCTGAAGCGGAGCGGTAGTCTGAGCCGCGATACCTTCCTGATCGAAATAAATATAGTTGTTGACGAGTGTGGTATTGGCAGTGGCCCGGAAGCCGACAGCCGGCAGAGCGTAGGTGGCCGACAACGTACTTTCAACCGGTTTGACAAAATCTGTTTGCCAGACGGGCACGCCCGTAACAAACAACCGCTGTTGCAGGATAGTGGGCGGGCGTCGCTGGCTGAGCAGCGAGGCCGACAGCACACCAGCCTTGCCGAGACCCAGATATAACGTACCGCCAAGCTGATACTCTCCGATATTTTTCAACATACCCAGCGCTGCATCGGCATGGAAGCTGAAGCGGCCGGAGGGGGCAAGACTGATTTTTCCGGTAAGAAAAAGGTTGTTATAGCGATATCTGCCCGGTTCCTGATACAGACTGATATAGTCGTGCCTGAGACCGAGAGCCAGCAGGTCGGAGGGAGCTCCTGCTTTCCCGGACTTGAATGTATTCAGTGTGAAGTCGTTACTGACAGTGTTGAGCTCAAAGTACTGCCTGACACCCCTTTCATCAACGAGAAATCTCCCGTAAAAAGCGGCATTGTCGGCCAGGCCCTTAATGGTATCGCCATCGTAAAATTTGAAGCGATTTTTCGTCCAGCCGAGTGAGTGACTCAGGCGGAGGGCCCGTTTGCCGGCTTCGGTACCGGCAAGTTTGTAGTGGTGTGTGTACTGGAAACCCTGATCCTCAAAGCGCGTGCTGGCACTTTCGCCGGGTAGCCGGATGGCGGCTGCGAGTGGCCCCTGAAATTGATCGCCCGAGAACACATCATCCGAGACAATTCCGCCGTTATCGCGCTGCCTGATGACACTTTTCGTAAATATCAGGAAATATTCATATCGTTTTCCGACCGGCTTCCAGACTCCTGCTGCCAGTGAGTTGTGACGGTCGCGCTGATAATTGTACTGTCCGAGGTTATTCAGCGATCTGTAATCCAGCGAAACATTCATGCTGTCGCCGAAAGTACGCGCAAAGCGGGCATCGAGCTGCGTGTTCAGGTTATTCCGGCCCTGCGTGAAGTAAGCCTCGCTGTACGATCGTTTGTTTCTGAAGAACCGGAGATCATCGGCCTGCAGAATATACAGGTCGAAACTGTTCATACCGGTTGTTACCCCCAGACGGGGAGTAACTTCAAAGAGCAGCGGTCGCGCGGCACCTCCCGGCAATCCGATGGTACCATAGTCAATTGTATGCCGTCGTGCCGGATCATACATCCTGAAGTTGTAATCGGGCAGGGTGTCATTCCAGAATTCAGTCTTCTCAGGCGAGCGCGCATACGTGTACGCGAGCGGCTCATCAGGCTCGCGTTTTCGGGCAAGCGGAACGGGGTCCGTTACAGCCGGTCGCTGTGCAAACAGGGCGTTGAATGCAAGAAGCGCCAGCGCGGGTGTTGCGACGAGGCGCGTGAATAATCGCATGTTCGGAAAGTACAGTGACTCGGGTTACTGCTCTATCATATTTGGGCTCATACCCATGCTGGAGAAGCCGCCATCGTGGTACAGATTCTGCATGGTCACATAGCGCGACAAATCGCTGAAGAGCATAACGCAGTAGTTGGCGCATCCTTCAGCCGAAGCGTTGCCCAGTGGCGACATCTTGTCGGCATAGTTGAAGAAATCCATGAAGCCCTTGATACCCTGACCGGCAGTAGTCATGGTTGGCGACTGACTGATCGTATTGACGCGCACCTTCTTGGCTGTGCCATAGTGGTATCCGAAACTGCGGGCGATGGACTCGAGCAGTGCCTTGGATTCGGCCATTTCAGAGTAATCGGGGAATACGCGCTGTGCAGCGATATAGGAAAGTCCGACCACACTGCCCCAGTCGTTGATGGCGTCGAGCTTCCACATAGTCTGCATCATTTTGTGGAAAGAAACAGCGCTTACATCATACGTTTTTTGCATCCAGTCGTAGTTGAGGTCCGTGTAGGCCTTGCCTTTGCGCACGTTGACCGACATACCGATGGAATGGAGCACGAAGTCGAATTTGCCACCGAAGTGCTCCATACTACTGTTAAAGAGCTTTTCCAGATCTTCCAGGGAAGTAGCGTCGGCGCCGATGACGGGAGCGTTGCATTTTTCGGCCAGACTGTTTATCTCACCCATGCGCATGGCAACGGGGGCATTGGTCAGTACAATCTGAGCGCCTTCTTCCACACAGCGTTCAGCTACCTTCCAGGCAATACTCTCACTGTTGAGTGCACCTGAAATGATTCCTTTTTTTCCAGCAAGTAAGTTACCCATAAGCTATTGTTTCCGCAACAATGTGCGGCAAAGTGAAGAAATGATTCGGCCGCAAAGATAATTTTATAGCCGGATTTATGGGGAATTGATTGTATGCAAATTAATATCCTGTGCCAGAATCACGAGCAGTTTAACCATTGGCAGGGCGTGGTGCCAGGACGTTGAGTGCGCCTGGTTTCACAGAGAACACGAGGGATGTTTCAGCCATGAAGCCTTCTCCGTCAACATGGGCATACAGTGCATTTTCCGAGTGAATGGTGAGCTGACCGGCTGAATAGTGCTCAATAAAACCCGCTTTGTATATCTTGCCGTTCAGTGTGGAAGGTACGGCAGCGAAATACTGCCAGCGTGGTACATCTTTCAGAATTACGACCTCCAGTTTGCCGTCATCGGTACGCGCGTCGGGGGCTATAGTGAAATTGTATCCGTACATCGGTCCGTTGGCAACGGCAATTGAAAAGCATTTTCGGCTGATACTGACCCCATTGACACTAATCAGCGCATCAAAAGGCTTGAACGTCAGGCCGGCCTTGACAGACTTGAAGAAATAGGGCCAGAATCCCCTGGAATTACTGTTTCTCATCATGCTGGAAACCAGTCCGTCGAATCCCACCCCTGCCATATTAAAGAACGGCCTGTTATTGACCATTCCCACGTCAATGAGCACCTTTTCAGAGCGGTTGAGCAGTTTGACAGCCTTTTCAAGGTGTCGGCCATACCCCAGGTGCATGGCCAGTCCGTTACCGGAGCCCGCCGGGATAATTCCGAGTGCAACGGGAGTTCCCATCAGAGCCGGCGCGATTTCATTGACCGAGCCATCGCCGCCCACGGCAACTACTGCGCTGTACCCTTCGGAGACAGCCTTACTGGCGAGCTCAAATCCGTGGCCGGGCCCTTCTGTCATCCAGAGCGACCAGGTATATTTCCGGTGATTGAGGTGCTTGTCGAGCAGCGATACAATATTGCGCTGAAGATTCGTACCGGCTTTCGGATTGACGATGAACACGATATTTTCAGGCCCGAGCAGCGAGTCGGTGAATTCATTGACAATAACCGGGTGCGATTTTTGCATGGGGATGAGAATGAAAACTAGTCCTCCGGCAGTTCCCTGCGGGAGTTCAGATAAACCCTCCATTTGTCAAGTACTGCCTTCATGTCGCCGGGGAGTTCCGATTCAAAGCGCATGAACTCGCCTGAGCGAGGATGAACGAATCCGAGTACTTTGGCGTGAAGTGCCTGACGTGGCATGAGTTTGAAGCAGTTCTCCACGAATTGCTTGTATTTAGTAAAAATAGTACCCTTGAGAATCTGGTTACCACCGTAGCGCGGATCGCCAAAAAGTGTGTGCCCGACATATTTCATGTGCACGCGAATCTGGTGAGTACGGCCTGTCTCCAGCTGGCACTCAACGAGTGTGACGTAATAATAGCGTTCCAGCACTTTCCAGTGCGTTACAGCCCACTTGCCGTCATCGCCCTCCGGGAACACCATAAACACCTTGCGATCGTTCGGGTTGCGACCGATATTTCCCTCGATAGTGCCATTATCTGCTTCCGGATTACCCCAGACTATGGCCTGATAGCGGCGTTCTATGGTATGGTGAAAGAACTGATTGGCCAGATGCGTCATGGCGTATTCGTTCTTGGCAACCACCATCAGACCGGTGGTATCCTTGTCAATACGGTGTACGATACCTGCCCGGTTGGGTTCATTGCCGGGCTTGACCGGCAGGTCGCCAATCTGGTGCTGCAGATGCCAGGCAACCGCATTCACCAGTGTTCCGTTGGGGATACCCACACCCGGGTGAACAGCCATACCGAACGGCTTGTTGATCACCAGCACATCTTCATCCTCGTAAACCACATTCAGCGGAATATCCTGAGCGAGCACCTCGAACGAGTCGTCAACCGCTCTGGGGAGTATGACAGTGATAGTGTTGCCGGGCTTTACCTTGTAATTGGGTTTAACCTCGCGGTCGTCAACGGTGACAGTACCCGCACGGATAGCATTCTGCACCTTGCTGCGCGACTTGTTGGCGAGGCGGTCCATCAGGAACTTGTCCAGACGGAGCTGTGACTGCTGTCGGTCGGCTACTATTTCGTGCCTTTCATAGTACTCTTCGTTGCCGGTTACCTCCTCATTATCGGAGTCGGGAATAACAGACACCTGGTCTTCGGGGTGTTCACAGGTATTCGGATCGTGGCTCATTTCGGAATTTACACCCTGGGCAGCGCCTGAACTGACGCTGTTTGCGGTTTTTCAACGGTGCAAAAATAGGGCTTTTTAATGAGCGCTGCGTTAATTCAGTATTTTCAGGGAACAAGCCTTTCATTTTGAATTATCAGTTTTCATCTTTTGTGTTAATAAAATGTTTCAATTAGTGGAAAAGGGCGATTTACACACGAACTTTGCGCAACCTTCATCTTAAACAAATCGTTTTTATGGAAAAAAGAACTTTCCTCAAATCAGGCTTATTTCTGGGTTTTGCCGCCGCTGCTTCATCATTCATAGAGGCATGCTCCCCAAAAGCAGCCGTTCCCGCTCCCCCGCCCCCTCCCGCACGCAGGCGCACGGAACCTTTCTCTCTGCCCAAACTTGGTTTCTATGCCGGCGATCTGGAGCCGAATATTGACAAGCAGACTATGGAAATTCACCACGGGAAACACCATAACGCCTATGTGACCAACCTGAATGACGCTGTAAAAGATACCATCTACACAGATTACGAGCTGACCGATATTCTGGAGCGCATAACGGATGCCGATGCCGACAAAAAAATCCGCAATAATGCAGGAGGGCACTGGAATCACACTTTTTTCTGGGAGACAATCACTCCCGGCGCAGGTGGCGTGCCAACCGGCAAACTTGCAGAAGCAATTGACAAGACATTCGAGTCGTACGACAAGTTCAGGGAACAATTCACCGCTGCAGCCAAAAGTGTGTTCGGCTCGGGCTGGGTATGGCTTTGCGCTGACAAAAAAGGCAATCTGTTTATCAGTACCACGCCCAATCAGGATAACCCGCTGATGAAAAATATTGTGAAGCAGCAGGGCACACCAATTATCGGGCTCGATGTATGGGAACACGCCTACTACCTGAAATATCAGAACAAGCGCCCTGATTACATCAACGCTTTTTACAATATCATCAACTGGAAGACGGCTGCCGAACGCTATGAGCAAGCCAGGTAAGTCGCTGACAGAAAAGTCGCTGTATATCAGGGAAACGCTGGACGAATTGTATCCGGAAACACCCGTTCCACTCAGCCACCAGGACCCCTACACGCTCCTGGTGGCAGTTTTGTTGTCGGCCCAGTGTACCGACGAGCGGGTGAATCAGATAACACCGCTGCTTTTTGCCCGCGCCGACAATCCGTTCGACATGGCCAATGTACCCGTGGAAGAAATTCAGGCAATCATCAGGCCCTGCGGACTGTCGCCGGCCAAATCGAAGGCCATCAGCGGCCTGTCCAAAATCCTGGTTGAAAAGTATCAGGGAAATGTTCCGCAAACATTTGAAGCGCTTGAGGCGCTCCCCGGCGTTGGGCACAAGACGGCCTCCGTGGTGATGTCGCAGGCATTCGGATTTCCGGCATTCCCGGTAGACACACACATACACAGGCTGGCACAGCGCTGGGGACTCACGTCTGGTAAAAACGTGGAACAGACTGAACGCGACCTGAAAGCCATATTCCCGGAGGAGAGCTGGAATAAACTGCACCTGCAGATTATCTTTTATGGCCGGCAATTTTGTCCGGCTCGCGGACACGATCCGGAAAATTGCCGGATATGCCGCGCAATGAACGGGTATTGATCCTTCCAACCATGAATTATCTGTTTTCCCTGCTGTTTTGCATGACTGCCTGCCTCCTGCCCGCGCAGGGCGCGCGCATCCACGCACACGCAAGCTGTCGTGGAAGGATAGTCGTTACCGGCGACACCCTGCCCTTAGGCATCGTACTTCAGACAGCCCGGTTTTACCTGTCCGATTTCATTTTCTACAGACAGGGTCAAGAGGTTCTCAGGGAAAATAACAGCTACCATCTTGTGGACCTCGAATTCCCCGAATCGGGCGAATGGGCAATCCACACATCGGGTTTCGACGAAATCTCTTTCCTGCTCGGAACAGACAGTCTGACCAATGTTTCAGGTGCATACGGTGGCGATCTGGATCCCGTCAAAGGCATGTACTGGACATGGAACAGCGGATATATCAATGTGAAGCTGGAGGGGTTCTCTCCGCAAAGCAGGGGAAGAAACGGCGAGTTTGCACTGCATCTGGGCGGTTATATGCCCCCTTTCCAAACTGACTATCGGGTACAGTCGGGGGTGACATCCTCCGGGCATATACATATTGAACTGGATGTATGTCCGATGTTTGAGCAGACGGACTGGAATAGCCATTTCAACGTTATGTCGCCATCAGCGGAAGCGGCAAGACTGACGGAGTTGCTGGGCAGATCAATCCGGGTTTATGCTGAGTAAATTCATTTTATCCGGAATAACAGCCTTTTTATTTCTTTCGGGTGCAACCAGTGATCCGATTACGCTACCTGTACCGGCAGGATGGCCTGCGCCGCAGTACGACAATCCGCGAAATCCGTTAACCGAATCGGGAATTGCCCTGGGCCGCCGTCTTTTTTACGAACCATTGTTGTCGCGGGACAGCACTGTTTCGTGCAGTAACTGTCACCTGTCGTTTACCGCATTCACGCATGTGGATCACGCACTCAGTCACGGCATTAATGACCGGATCGGAACGCGCAACTCGCCGGCACTCATGAACCTCGCCTGGAGCAGATCATTTATGTGGGATGGTGCCGTGAACCACCTGGATATGCAGGCGCTGGCACCGATTAGCAGTCCGGTGGAAATGGACTTCAATATCCAGGGAGTTACAGAGCGCCTGAAGGCCAGTGAAGATTACAGGAGTATGTTTGAAAAAGCCTTTGGAAGCGGAGAAATCACAGGCGAACGTATATTGAAGGCACTCGCACAGTTCGAGTTGACACTCGTCAGTGCCAACTCGCGGTACGACAGGATAAAAGCGGGGAAAGACACTTTTACCGCTCAGGAGAAAAACGGGTACGAACTGTTTCAAAAGCACTGCAACAGTTGTCACACCGAGCCACTGTTTACCAATTACCAGTTTGAAAACAACGGGCTGAAGCCGGATACTATACTGAACGACCGGGGACGTGCAGGAATCAGCGGAAACCCTGCTGACGACCTGAAATTCAAAGTACCCACCCTCAGAAACATCGAAATTTCGCACCCCTACATGCACGACGGCCGGTTTAAACGCCTGAAAGAAGTGCTGAACCATTACACCGACGGAATAGAGGACTCTCCTACCCTGTCACCGCTGCTGAAAGACAAAATACAACTCGGAAGTCGTGAAAAGACAGATCTGACTGCATTTTTGCTCACCCTGACCGACCGTGACTTTCTTTTTAATCCGGATTTCCGGCCACCGGCGCCGAAGTAGAAACAAACACCATTTCAAGTATGAAAAAACAAATCCTGGTACCCTCCCTGCTTATACTGGTTTTTCAAATCAGTGCCCAGACGAATCCCGCCATCACCTCCTGGCTCATCAACACAACCGGACTGAAGGGCCGTCACTATGTACAGGGAAACCCGACACCCATTCAGGACAATACCCCCGCCAACGTACAAACCGTGCAGTATTCGGATAACTGGGTGTATGTAAAGTCTGCCGGCATTCCGGCCTATATCACCGGACCGTTTCTGGATGGCAATCCGTCCATAGCACAGGCACAAAACGGATACTTCAAACTGCCGCTGAATCCGGTGCAGAATACAGGCACACAAACGCCTACCACTGGTGGCAATATCGGAATATTTATCAATGGGGTAGCACTGTTCGACTATCGCGACGGCGTGGCGTGGAATACCAATACCAACTCGCTCTGCGGCGGTCCGGGCAACCCGCCCTGTCCGGGCGGACCGGCTGCGACACAGAGCTGGAACCGCGATGCCATTGTGGCCGAGCGGGTCGGTTTCGACTGTGCGAAAGGCCACCCGGCTATGGGCAATTACCACCACCACCAGAACCCGTCTGCCTTCAACCTCGATCTGGACATAATATCCAATATATGTGATCTGTATCTGGCCGATGGTCTGTATGCCATAGACAGTACAGTTCACTCGCCGCTGATTGGATACACGTATGACGGATTCCCGATTTACGGTGCTTACGGGTACAAAAATGCCGATGGAACCGGGGGGATTGTACGTATAAAATCAGGCTATCAGCTCAGGAATATCACAGCGCGCACGCATCATGCCAATGGTACCGATGTACCCGACGGTCCGTTGGTTAGCACAGCATATCCGCTGGGCTATTTCCGGGAGGATTACGAGTTTGTCACGCATCCGGAACCGGATTTTCTGGACGAGCACAACGGTCGTTTCTGTGTGACGCCCGAGTATCCGCAGGGCATCTACGCCTATTTCGCCACCGTGGATGCGGACTGGAACTCGGCGTACCCGTATGTGGTAGGCCCCACCTTTTACGGTGTAAAAACCGGCACCAAAGCGCAAACAATCACCGAACCGGTAACGACATACAATCCATCAACAGGGACCAGTACAGTGGAGAAAGTCAACATGGAAGTGGGTGTCTTTCCCAATCCGTCGGGCGAGTTTTTCGCTGTTCAGGTGCACGGGATACTTGAAAGCGAGGCACAGGTACAACTTTTCAGCGAAAACGGCTTACTGATGCAGGAAACCGTCATACAACCTGGCAGTACCATCTGCTATCTGGATGCGCGCACGCTGTACGCGGGTGCGTACGTAGTGAAGGTAAGCATGGGCAGGGATGTGGTGGC
>CAIYFY010000107.1 GCA_903925535.1 uncultured Bacteroidota bacterium
CCGGTGGGAGCACCTGGCAACTGCCGCTGCTGAATCGGGCCTCGATCCGGAGCAGTTGAAAAAAGATATGAATGGCAAGGCGCGGGAATTGTTTCAGGAAGACCTCCAACTGGCCCGCGCGATGGGCGTGCGCGGATTCCCGACCATGTTTTTCCTCGATGCGAAAAACAACCGGGAACTGGTTTACGGATCCAAACCCTATGCAGCCTTCGAGGCGGCTATCCTGAAACTGCATCCCGGGGCAGTTAAACATCCGTACGACAGAAGTACGGAAAAACTGTTCGCACACTATTCATCACTCACGGCCCGGGAGTTTTCGGAACTTTCGGGCGTGCCCAGAACCAGCTGCGAAAATATATTGCAGGAGTACACCGGGAAAGGCATTCTGGAGAGAACGGACACCAAAAACGGAGCGATCTGGCGCATTGGGCGGTGAGTATTTGCTACAAAAACAACTGTCCGGGATGTTCTGACTGACATAAACATAACGTTCTCCAGGAGTTTATACTACTGCCGTGCTGGCAGGTCATCTGAGGCATGACGACCAATATTGTATAAATTGGACACTGTCGAAGAATAAATTGTCCGGGGTAAACCAAAAAAATATCAGGTTGTTACTGTCAGATGCAATCCAGCTATCTCATCAAATTCAAAAATTTCAACACAATGAAACCAGCCAAATCATTCATGACATTCCTGGCTTTAGCAGCCACGTTCATGTTTTCAAGTTGCGACAAGGAGGTTATCTCGCCTGTATCTGAATTGCCACAGGAAATAACAAACTACATAACAACTCATTTCCCTTCAAATTCCGTAGTTCAGTTTCTGGAAGACACGGATGGCTTTATAAAGACATACGATATTGTTCTGTCAGACGGAATAAGTCTTGAATTCAATAGAAAAAAAGAAATTATCAATATTGACGGCTCGTCCTCATTGCCTTCCAGCGTGATTCCTGCAAAAATTTCTGAATATGTTTCTGGGCAATACCCCGGAAACAGTATCACTGATTGGGAGCTGGATGGTAAAAACCAGCAAATCGAACTGGATAACGGGCTTGATCTCGAATTCAATATGAACGGAGATTTTCTCCGAATAGACAATTAATTCCAGTGAATATAGCCTGAGTCAGCGGATCCGGTACACAGAAGTAGCTTGTATAGTCTGCCTTCCGACCCGGATCCGCCATATTCAGATTAAGACATCTATCAAAGAGTTTTCACAACTTCTGCGAGCCTTCATTAACAGTAGTGAAAATAAACAGCAAAAAATACTGGCGAGGGCTTCCCGGAAAGATTGAATATCAAAAACAGAGCATTCTGGCTGTTATTTGCCGATCAGTGCCTGATCGGACAAGATTTGAAGAACAACTAAAACATGCATAAAATACTCATCACCGGGAGTAGTGGAAGGATTGGACGAGCCTTGTACTGGCAACTTTGTCAGGATTATGACGTAGTGGGCATTGGTGTGGCGCCTCTTCTGTCACATCTCAAATAGTGGACATCAGAAACTACGAACAACTTTCGAGAAGTTTTGAGGGTGCAGATACCATTTTTAACTCGGCAGCCCTGCACGCACCGCACGTAGGGATTGTTTCAGAGAAGGAGTTTCACGATATTAATGTACATGCTACCGAGAAAATCTGCAGAGCAGCATATCCTGCCATTTTCAACTGGAATGGAATGACAAACCGTTTCTTTTGACCATCTTCTGTAACAGGATTAAACCAGTCCCCCATTCCGGCATCCTATATATAAAACGTACAAAGCAATCCACATGGGTAGAATATCAGCAATTGCGTTCATTTTTCTGACATTGCCGTTTTTCATTCAGGCACAGGGTTTTGATCCGGTTCTGGCCGGCAAACTGCAGAATAGCGTTGACAGTATCAGAACCGTTAAAAACCTGAAAGGCATTTCTGCATGTGTCATTTATCCGGGGCAGGGAGCCTGGAAAGGCGTAAGCGGCATATCCCATCCGGGCGTGCCGATTACATCAGGTATGGAATTCGGGATAGCGAGTAATACCAAACTGTTCACGGGTGTACTGCTGCTGAAACTTGCGGAGAAGAATCTCCTTGATCTCGATGACTCCCTGCACTCTTTTCTGCCCACCTACAACAATATTGATCCCAATATAACCATCCGGCAACTGCTCAATCACACGAGCGGACTGGCTGATGTAACGAG
>CAIYFY010000108.1 GCA_903925535.1 uncultured Bacteroidota bacterium
AGTTGATTGGCCCCTGGACGCCTGTTGCAAAGGGTGAGTGTCTGAAGGAGAAATTATGTGTTCTCTTCACTTCAAGCGTGACTCCCAGCCCGTTTCCTGCATAACTGAGGCTGCTGTAGAAAGTATATCCGCGTCTGTTCTCGATTTTTCCTTTCCCCCCTTTTACCGTAAAAACATTGGGGTCATTAATAATATCATTGCTCTTTACTGCACCTTCAGCATACCAGGTGAAACTGCCTGCCGTGAGTGTATTGTAAACAGAGGCAGCATAGGTATTGTACTGAGCACCGGTACTGTCCTGGGGAGCATACGTGGCAATGGTATTGACAATTTGCGCAATGGTTGGGTCGTCATACGTACGAGCCACGATACCCACTCCTGGCGCGAACGTCAGGTTGCGTGTCGAATCGGGTTTGATGAAGCCCTCCAGAGCGCCTCCCCTGACTATCGTTCCGTACAGGTCGAATTGTTGTTTCTGACGGCCGGTGAAAGCCTTTACATGCCAGTTATCGTTGAATGAATAACCCACCTTAACCCCCTGCAGCGCATTGTCAATCATCAGTGCCCGTTCTTCGTAGGCGCGGTAAATGATTCCCGCCCCAATCTGGTCATAAATATATCCGCCTTCCAGGTCCAGGCTCCCGATTTTTCTGCGGGCAAACCAGCGGCCGATACCCTGATTGGTGTAAGAACCAGCCGGATTGAGCAGGTTGGAATTATTGAACAGGTCGAAACGGATACCCATATCGAACCCCCAGTTCGAGTAGTTCAGATTGAGCCAGCTCTCGGCACCGAACTTCTGATAATCGTACTGCGGAATACCCGGAGCAACAATTCGTTCGTCATTTATGAAGAAGTTGCCGTTAGACTGCAGCGCGCCGGTAATTTTACTCTGATCCTGGGCCGACACACAAAGCGAGCCTGCAGAAAGCAAGGTTAGAAAAAGGATTTTTTTCATTATTTATCAGATAACTGATGGCTGTGACAGCCACACGACTGTGTTGATTTATTTCTTGCCCAGGAATCCGCCGATAAGCCCCCCGAGCAAATCACCGCCACTCTGCTGCTGCTGACCGCCGCCGCCGAGCACCTGTCCGAGCACAGAGCCGATGAGATCGCCCATACCCGACTGCTGGGCCTGCTGGGCGCCGCCCATGAGCATCCCGGCAAGTCCGCCCAGATCCAGTCCTTCACTGCTGCGGGCTTTCCCTATCACATTCATCACGATAGGCGCCAGTATGGGCATCAGTTTCATTACCTGATCAGTGCTGATTCCGGCTGACTGGCTGATCTGTGCAGCTGCATTGGACTGATTATCACCGAGAATGTGTCCGATGATTCCTGCTCCGTTTGCTGCACCACCGCTGGCTTCACCCGACATCATACCGCCGACCATACCCATGATATCGTCGAGAATACTGCCGTCGTGGTCGCGGTCGAGCGCAGCTGCAAGCGCTGAAAGTCCGCCCTCGGAGGAAGCGTTGTTAGCCAGACCGCCAACGAGCGTGGCGAGAATACCCTGAGTTGCCTGAGAAGTCTGCTCCGGAGAAGCGCCAATGTGCTGGCTGAGCTGGGAAATCATGTCTTCGGAAACCTGTCCCTGAAGGAGATCAAATAAATTCATGTGCTGAAAATTGCTTTTATGCGTGTACGGATAAAAACTTCGGTTCGAATTGAGTCTGCAAACCAACGGAAATTTGATTAGTTACCGAAATAATTTTTGCAACAGCGCATTATTTTTAAGAAAAGCCGCAATTTTGGGCCGTCTTTCAAACAAATACCCCGAATTACGCGTTTGCAATTGACATACCCGGATTACCCGTTGCATGAACTATCGCGCTGCCAAGCAATTCATCATAAAAAAACTCCGCGAAGAGCTGTCTGACAAGCTCCGCTACCACGGTGTGCACCATACGCTGGACGTACTCCGGATGGCTGGTGAAATTGCCGGTAACGAGGGGGTAACGCGGCGCGAAATGGTGCTCGTAAAAACAGCAGCGCTCTTTCACGACTGCGGATTCGTGAAGAACGAACACAAAGGACACGAGATAGAGGGTTGCCAGATTGCCCGCGAAAATCTGCCCGCATTCGGCTATACAGAAGATGATATCGCATCAATATGCGGAATGATCATGGCTACCCGGATTCCGCAATCGCCCGCAAACCTGCTCGAATCCATTCTTTGCGATGCCGACCTCGACTATCTGGGACGGGATGACTTCAAAAAAATCGGACAGACACTTTTCGAGGAATTCACTGAATACAGTATTCTGCAGGACGAACAGGCCTGGAACAAACTGCAGGTAAGTTTTCTGTCGTCGCACCAGTACCATACAGAAACCAACAGAGCTCTGCGTGAACCGGTAAAGCGCCGCTATCTGGAAGAACTCAAAGCGCTGGTAGCTACTTACCAATAGACTACGCATCCACTGTATGAGTGAAGAGGACGTCAGTTATTTCAGACGCGGGTTGCTCGAATGGGCAGCACGGACTTCAAGGCCCATGCCCTGGAAGGGCGAGAAAAATCCCTACAAAGTCTGGCTTTCAGAAGTAATTCTCCAGCAAACGCGGGTGGAGCAGGGTATGCCATACTATGAAAAATTCGTGAAGGCCTACCCGGACACACACGCGCTCGCGAATGCGCCCGAGGATGAAGTGCTGAAGATGTGGGAAGGTCTTGGCTATTACTCGCGGGCGAGAAACCTGCTCCGTACTGCCCGCCACATAGCCAGCGACAGGAACGGAGTGTTTCCTGATCAGTACGATGATATCCGTGCCCTCAAAGGTGTGGGCGATTACACAGCAGCAGCCATCGCCTCCTTTGCTTTCAACCTGCCTTATCCCGTTGTTGACGGGAATGTTTACAGGGTATTGTCGAGGTACTTTGCCATAGATGCAGCCACAGATTTGTCGTCATCGAAAAAGATATTTGCCAGCCTGGCAGGAAGGCTTCTGGACCCCGACCAGCCGGGAGTGTATAATCAGGCTATTATGGATTTCGGAGCGCTGTGCTGTACACCTGCCCAGCCCGACTGCGGTAATTGTCCGCTGAACCAGCGCTGTCTCGCTCTGGCAAAGGGGTCTCCCGCCGACTATCCGGTCAGACTGAAAAAGACGGCCAAAAAGGAACGTTTTTTCCTTTTCCTCATAGTAAGACGGGGTGATAAAACACTGGTTCGAAAAAGGGCCGGTCGCGATATCTGGCACGGACTGTACGAGTTCCCCTTTGTGGAAACAGGTAGCGCCGAAGAATTGTCTGAGGCAAATATCGGAACAATATTCCCGGGGGGAGTTCCGGAGGGCATAACGCTGGGTGAACCCTCCTCACTTTGCAGGCAAACGCTGACTCACCGCGAAATCACCGCAATCTTCAGGGAATTGGCTGTCCCGGAGAATATTCCAGACAGGGTAATCAACGATGGTATTTTCTCGGGATGTGTTGAAACTGACTGGGCCGGCCTGAAAAAAAATTTTGCATTTCCCGTTGTCATCTCTGGATTTTTAAAAAAATTTGTTTAACTTTACAGTACTTTCGAAAGTAATCATTCAACACGTTTCAAAGTTTCACAAATTTCACAACAACCATGATTAACAAAGTAACCCTTATTGGCAATCTGGGCGGAGACCCGGAAGTTCGCCACCTGGACAACGGCACGGCTGTAGGCCGGTTCTCGCTTGCAACCAATGAAAACTACCGCGACAAAGACGGCAACTGGCAGAAACTCACCGAATGGCACAATATTGTTGTTTGGCGGGATCTGGCAGAAAGAGCCGAAAAACTGCTCAAAAAAGGCATGCAGGTATATGTGGAGGGAAAAATTTCCTATCGCAAATATACCGACAAGGACGGAGTAGAGCGCACCACAACCGATATCGTTGCCAACTCTTTCCGTTTGCTGGAGAAGCTGGAAGGTGGTGCAGAAACCCGGTTCCCCTCTTCGGAATCTGGCTATGCAGGCGGATCATCCCGCTCCTCCGAACCAGCATCGGTCGCAGTGAATGCTGAACCGTCACCCGACGAACAGCTGCCGTTCTGATAATGACCCGGGGTGCAGGGCGATGAATCCCCTGCACCTCTTTTTCTTTCCGAAATGTTTCTCATTTTACTTGCATTATCGCTTTACACCCTGCTGCTGTTATCCGAACAGGCGCTGGCAGGTATCGCACCGGCCGAAATTGAACAGCACCGGGATTCCGATGACCGGGGCTGGCAATCGGCAATAAGGTTGTACGACAGACTGAGACCCGCACTTTATGCGCTGCTGATCGCAAGGATACTCATGGCGCTGCTGACAGGAACGCTGATTGCCGTACAGTTGCTCAGGAGTCAGTATCTGTTTGAACTCCTTCAGCATGTACCATCTGCCCGGCAGGCTGTATGGGGAGCAGTGGCCATCCTGGCTGTTCTCGCACTCACATTCACGCTGTGGGCACTCGCCCGTTTAACGATCCACACAACCAAAAGCAGCAACCACTCGCAAAATCTGATGCGTCTTGCGCCCTTTGTCTCTTTCTGGATATCGCTCAACGGTTGGGTGACATTCCGGAAAACAAAGGTTGAAAGCAGTGCCGAAAATCACGATGGAGAGGCTGACCGGACTCCGTCTAACCGGGAAAAAAGAGAACTGGAATTGCTCAGAAGTATCGTTCAGTTCGGGGATGTCACCGTCAAACAGGTGATGCAACCCCGCTCCAAGGTGGTATCGGTAGATTTCAGAACCCCCTGCAACGAACTCCTTGCCATTGTGAGGGAGACAGGCTTTTCCAGATTACCCGTGATTGATGAAGATCTCGACAACATAACCGGAATCCTGTATGTCAAGGATCTCATTCCTCATCTGGATGCTCCGGATTCGTTCGAATGGCAGGTACTCATTCGAACGAATGTCATGGTTGTACCCGAATCAAAGCGGGGAAGCGAACTGCTCGAAGAGTTCAAACGGGAAAAAATGCACCTGGCCATTGTGGTGGATGAATATGGCGGCACATCCGGTATCGTAACGCTGGAAGATATCCTCGAGGAAGTGACCGGCGACATACGCGATGAGTTCGACGAAGAAAGTGAAATCAGATACAGAAAGCTGGATGACAGGAACTATCTGTTTGACGGACAAACTCTTCTGAATGATGTATGTCGCATCACCGGCATCAATCCGGCCGCATTCGATGTATTGAAGGGAAATTCCGATACAGTTGCAGGACTGGTCCTTGAAATTCGAGGCGATATCCCTGTTACCGGAGAAGAGGTGACCTGCAAATCATGCACGCTCACTGTAACGGCTGCCAATAACCGGAGAATTGAACAGGTCAAACTCACGCTTGCCTGATTGTTGTACTGCTCACTTCCGGTGAACCTTTACGCTGAATTGGCCATTCTCTATGGTGGCCATAACGCCGGCGCCGCTGACAAGCACGCCGGAAAAACGACCCCATATTGTATCCCGGGCATACCCGTCCACTTCAATTTGTATATCCTCGCTCACATCGTTGGAAACACCGGTGTAGTTTAGCGTATCCCGCCTGCTGAACTCTACCCCACCCCAGCCAAAATCCTTGAGCTGCATGATTGCCCTGGCAGGGGTGTACGGATATTCTCCGTTCGTTTCATCGAACTCAAACCCGAGTGCAAGACCAAGTGCCGGATTTACCGGATCGTCCTGACGAATGATCTCTACATATCCTCTTTCCGGATCAAAATAATTACTCATGGTATCCAGTTGTGCATTGCTGTAACCAGACCTCGGATAATAGGGATTGTCAAATTTTTGCATCCTGTGCCGCAGTATATGTTTTCTTCCCTTGAAGGAGAAACTCACTCCAAAGGCAACGTCATCGTCCGGAAGAAGTACAGCAGAGGCTGAAACTGATGCGACAACTGCAAAAATGATGAATCTGTAGTAAAAACGCGTGCTCAAAAGATAAATGAAGTGTGGGATAAACAACCAGGTGAAGATTAACAGAAGAAGTATTACACGATTTTTCGCAGCGCCACCATGTTCTCTGTTTTGTCGAAAACAGCGGAAACCGGGATAACAAGCCCGGGAATGGATACACTGTTCACTTCATCCCCGGCCGCAAATTTACCCCGGAGAACATAAGTTCCCTCGCCCGTCGCCGTAAGAACATGCTGTTCAATTATCCGCTTTTTGGTATCAATAATCCAGTACTCTCCAACACCGTGACGTGCATAGTCGGCGTACTTGATAACACGATCTGTTCGGGCAGTACGCCGGGACAGTATCTCAACAATAAAGTCGGGGGCCGGATGCAGCATTGTATCGCCGTGAAATGACTTCGCCTTGTCGTGCGACCAGTAACAGATATCAGGTTCATAGTCGTTTCTCGTCAGGCTGACCATAGTTTTTTCATGGCCATGGGCACCCAGATTATGCTTGTCCACATAAACACTGAGCAGCCGGTAGAGATTTGCCGAGGCCCCCAGATGCTGCCGCCTCACCGGAGAATAAAGTAAAATATCTCCGTTGATGAATTCAGCCTTGATATCGTCACTGACCCACTCCCTGAATTCATATCGCCTGCGCTGCTTTTCCGCAAGCGCTGCCGCCGCAGCCTCCACAATAAAGGGGGCCGCCGGATCGCTCATTACGGTATAGAAGATATTTGCTGCCATAATTATACAAAGATAATGGAATTCAGGGAAGTTACAACCCTGTTCCTAGTGCTCTGTATGCATCACGTTCAGGGTAATCTTCAGTCCGCCTGCCTCTCGTAATTCCAGTATGTAGATACCCGTCGGAAGCCCGTGCATGTCCATTCGGCTACTTGCAGGTATGTATGCCCGCACGCAGGTGCCCGAGGCATCATACAGTGTTATCTGTTCGGGTATCCGGCTGAGTGTGGCCGAATCGGTGCACGGATTCGGGAAAACAGTAATACCCTCACGTTCTGCAGGTGCTACAGCGGTTGAAATACCGGAAACAAAGCTGCCCAGACTGAATCTGGACACCACGCCGCGCTGCCACTGCCAGGCAGCGTAAGGGCCTCCGAAACTGATGGCCTGCCCTTCCATACCGGGCGAATAAAAGTTGTACAGACTGTCCATGGTATAGGGCAGCCAGGTGTAATTGAAGTCTTCCGAAGCAAGTAAATACCGGTAATTGCCCTCTGAATCGAATACCGACATCTTCCAGTTGTTTTCAGCATCGTTTGTCAGTAAAAAAAGGATATCCTTAAAAACAAAGCTGTGGGTAATGTGCTCATTTTCAATATGTTGATCATTCAGCACTGCTCCGTTTTCGTGAAACAATGTCACTCCGCCGGTTTGTACCAGATAATACTGGTCATTTTTGTGGCAACGCAATCCTCTGATCAGATTATTGTCGCTGGAATAAGGGAGTACCGACAAGACCCCGTCCCGCGACAGGCTCATCAGTGAAGACTCGGACGGTGAGGTAATGGTATTCGCAAAAAACAGGAGTTTGCCAGTGCGCGGATTCACATCGTACATATTTCCAATCCCGCCGCTGTACACGCTGCCCAGCCTGATGACTTTTTCCCACTGTAACTGCCAGTCGTGATAAAACCGGATGATCAGGGTGTCTGACCAGGCGTAATTTACCCGTTCGGCAGTATAGCTGTAACTACCGGGCTGCCCGGGCAGGCTGAAAGTCTGTACAGGGACACCCGGGAGGGGCGTTTCTCTGAGGATATTCAGGTCCTCGTCAAGCATCAATCCCTGATTATCCAGTGCTGTTGTTGCCTCAATCGCACTGATATGATTCTCTGGCGTGCAAAAAAGCCGGAATATCTGCCGATCATACAAGACTTTATCCTGCTGTCCGTCCGGTGTGAAGCGGAGCAGTGCACGCTGCCCTGTTTCCCAGGAAGCTGCCGGGAGCAGTATATTGTTGTTCTGGTCGGTAATCAGATGTGTACCATAACCCGGTTCACTGATCCAGCCGGACTCCAGCGGCCTGATCCATTGCAATACACCTTCTTTGCTGTATTTGAAAAGCGTGGAACGGCTGGGAGTATAGGGCGCCAGACTCACCAGGGGCGACCGGTTCTCTGTCAAAAGAACAATCAGGTTCCCGCTCCTGTCTGTCAGATGATGGAGATAGTTCGCATGGCTGGTGCTGTCGCCGTTGAAATTATCCTGCCAGTATGTCTCTCCGGTAACCGGATTGAATGATTCCGTGAACCACCTGTGTTCGGTGTATGGTATCATCTGTGGAAATTTCTTCGATCTGAAGGTGCCGGCCAGAACTACCTTCTCCTGCTCAATCACAATAGCATTATTCCCGGCGTAGATTTCTCCTTGTGGCGGGGATATTTCGTGACTCCATAACTCCTGCAGCCCGGCTACTGAAATGGCCTTCACCACTGCCCCGCCCGACTGCGGAACAGCACCGCTCATCAGGTATTTGTCATCAGCCTGTACAAGTCCATATGGCACAAATCCCCCGGGATTGGAGATTTGCCGGCTCCCTGCCAGCTGTCCCAGATCATCCAGCTCGCGAATAAATCCTGTTGGCATACCCGGAACAGAACGGTCAACTCCGCTAATCAGCAGGGTATTATTACCTGAATACAGGATGTTGTTACACTCCAGGGCACCGTCTTTGGGCGAAACGTACAGATACCGGGCATAACCGGCAGCATCTACATCAAGCACCAGCACCCGGTCAGGACCAAACAGTCCGAAATTGGCCACGATGTAACTGTGACCATTGAATCCGTGATACACCCGTACCGGCGTGCCATAGAAGTAGTAGTGAAACAACGTTAGGGCCGTATCGGGGAGAAATGTCAGCGAAACTTCCGAGATTTCGTCTGTCATTACCTTCGGATTTATCCTCCGGTAGTAATAACCGGGATCATTGTCTGCTACCCATACTGTATATACGAAATTTCCATCCAGATCGTGGGAGGTGTTCACCGTGTAGGAATCCCAGTCGGCAGACTGACCCAACCCGACGACAGAGTCGTGCCTGACAAGTGTACCATCCGGATCATATGCCTGTATGTGGGTGGTATTGATTTGTGTCAGCCCGGCATGCCTGTTGTAGGTGACATAAAGATTTGATTCGTCATCCAGAAAACTGTCATAGTCTGCCAATCCAAACCACTCATCCGGCAGTGTACAGGCGGTGATTTCGCGATCCCATACCAGCGTACCGTCTTTGCCGAGCTTGAAGGCGTACAGTCCGGCATGCTGATGATAATAGGCCGAGCGGGCGTACCCCACCAGATACACTTCGTCGAACCTGCTCACAAACAGGTTCAGCGGCAAATCGTACCCCACTCCGCGAGTGGTACTGTATCTGTACTCCCACAGTAAAGCTCCGTCGGGCGACAGTTTTCGCACCACGATATCCGAAAAGGTGGTGTCCTTCTCTGTACCTCCCGCCAGAATAATATTACCGTCGCGGTCGCGTGCAGCGTGTGTGAGCGTATCGCGACTGGTATTGTCGCGCATACCAAAACTTCTTTTCCAGTCCGGCGTAACGGGTACGATTTCCTGAGCGGTAGCAGTACCGCATACAAACAGCAGTATCCAGACAAATATTTTCATAATTACAAGCTGACGGTTCCGTTTTCCAGTTTCAGCACTCCCCTCGGACAAACAGCGGAACAGATTCCGCAGCCCACACAACTGGCCCTGACAATGTCTTCACCCCGCTGTGCATAGCTTTTTACGTCTATCCCCATTTCGCAATACTCGGAGCAATTACCGCACGAAATGCACTGCCCTCCGTTGGTGGTTATGCGGAAACGCGACCAGCGACGCTGTATCACACCGAGTATGGCTGCCTGCGGACAACCGAATCTGCACCACACCCGACTGCCGAATATGGGGTAAAATCCGGTGCCAATCACACCGGAAAACATGGAGCCTATGAAAAATGTGTATGTTTTGGAGAAAATATGCGAGTAAATGCCCAGCAGGCCGCCCTGTTTCCAGGAATTCTGCCAGAGCAGCAGGGTAAGGAGCACAATGACTGCCAGCACAGTGTGTATCATCCAGCGCTCCACTTTCCAGGCCCGCAGCGATTTGTCAGAAAGCGACCTGTACGGATCACCGACGGTTTCTGCCAGCGCCCCGCAACCACATACCCAGGAACAGTACCAGCGCTTGCCAAAGTACCAAGTGAGAACGGGTACAGCGATAAAGCTCATCACCGCCCCCCAAAACACCAGAAATACCCCCGTTCGCGTGTAACTGTCTGTTAACCAGTTAATTGTTTCAGGAAAGAGATACTCATACTTCAGCGGCCAGAAGTAAGAGAAATAGAACTCGGGCTGATTCATTGCCATCATCCAGGCAGGTATCAGAAAGCTGAATACCAGCTGAAAAAACATCACCGAGGCTGTTCTCCACTGCTGATAGGCGTTGCCTCTGTACTTGTACATGAACCGGACACCCATAACAAGTACGAGCGCTGTGTAGCTGAACCCGTACAGAAACCACTGATCTGCCGGACGCCCCCTCAAAAAAATACTCAGCGGATCCAGCATGCTGATCAAGCCGGACAAGGGTTCGGGATACCAGTACAAACAAATATAAAAACCCGAAATGAATACACCGGTCATCCAGCCAGCCACACCGCGATTGTACCAGAGTGCTCCTGCCGTGAGACCGGAAAGCGTGGCAAGCACAATCAGGGCAACCTGCAGGCCCGGCTGACTTCCCGGCGAGATCAGAAGGCAAAGCAGCGCCACACTGCCCAGTGCAAGTGCCGCTTTCTGCAATGGCCGCACACCCGACGGGTGCGGCCGGGCCAGCGACAGACTTTCATCGGGACTGGTTTTCATGACTTTTCGGATAAATATTGTTGAAAAAGTGAGACAATCTCTGACTCGTGGCGGCGGTAAAACTCGGGATCAAAGTTGGCCTTCGACAAATTATTCAGTGCATCGGAGATGTGTGTTCCAGTATCAATCCAGTGTTCACATACTTGCTGTCTGTATCTGATTCCCATAGTCTGAAACCCGGTAACGGCACCCGTCGCCAAATCATAATTGACTCTCACCGATTTTTTCCGCGATGCATGCTCCCAGTACAGACTCCTGACACCGGGCGGCGTGGTTGCTGGCACCTGACCGTATATCTGGTACTCCGTATCGAAAAACCGGGCCGCATTGTGCCATATTCCCTGATGATAGGGCGCAGGGTAGCCGCAAACATTCCGGGCGACGGTTTCTCCCATCGCGCGGGCGGTGTACCAGAGCGGCTCTACAGCCCGCCTCGCGGGCGCAGGCGTGCGCAACTCCGCGCAATCGCCGGCAGCATAGACGTCCCGGGCAGAAGTTTGCAGGTATTCATCCACCAGTACACCGGTAGCTGTTTCAATACCGGTTCCGGCAAGGAAGCCTGTTTCGGGTGTTACACCAATCGTGATGCCTGCAAGTTCACAGGGTATTTCAGTTCCATCATCAGTAATCACAGATTCTACCCGGGAATTTCCCCTGATTTCCCTGAGATGGGCACCAGTCCTGAGTTCCACGCCGTGCTCCCGGATAATACGGCCTGCCATATCGCTCTCCTCTTTTGTGAGCTGTCTTGACATGAATCCGGTTTCCCGCACCAGAAACGTGACTTTTATACCTTTGGAAAGGAGCATCTCCACCAGCTCAATACCGGTGAGTCCGCCCCCGACGACAACAGCTTGCTTCACACCGCGGCACATCCGGTTCAATGTATCCAGATCATGCAGATGGTAGAGGTGCTGTACACCGGGCAGGTTTTCACCCGGCACGCCTGTCTGGGCAGGACGGGACCCTGTAGCAATTATGAGCTTGTCCCATGAAATGACTTCGCCGTCATTGAGCGTAATATTTCGGGCGGCCGGATTCACCTCCCGCACGCGTGCCTGCACACGCGCAATGCGGTTCTTTTCCCAGAACCATTCCTCGTACAAATATGTGCTTTCCAGCTTCAGCTGTCCCATGAAAACATACATCAGGGCCGTCCGGGAGAACGGCTGCCGGCATTCGTCGGAAATCATCGTGATCCGGCAGTCACTCAGTTTCCTGATGTGGCGGGCAGCTGTAGCACCTGCGATTCCGTTTCCGATGATAACGACATGCATATCAGCTTGTTCAGGGCAGCAGATTCCATGCTTCTCCCCGCTGCGTCCAGGGACTGTACAGGGCGAACCGGACAAAGCCGTACCTTTTTGAGTAAACGCAAGTTTCACCGTTACCGTCGAATGCGATGGCGCGATTATCCACCAGAATATTCAGTCGCGGGTAGGTGGCTCCGAGTTGTTCATAATCAACCGTGTATGCCTCCCTGCGGCAAGAACAGTAACCGAGCGATGTTTTCCAGCCCTCAATCTGCAGAAATTCACTGTTAAAGTCGTTCAGCGGAAGACGCCAGTCATCGGTTCGGTAGCCCACCAGCCGGGAGCTCAAAAATATCTTTCCCGGCTCCCTGACACTCAGGGTATCGTTGTCCAGGTTCAGATAGAACTCAAACACCTGGTCCCTGGTGTAACCGAACCAGGGCGACTCCGGATTTGCCCCGGCATACTTCATGGACTCTCTGATCAGGTAACCGTTTGTATCCTGGCCGATGACTTCCCATATCAGGGTATCGGTGGTGTAATGGAAGATATTGTTGCTGGCGAAGTAGTCCTCTCCAATCAGTCCGAGATACTTGCTCACCTGGCCCACCGCCATGGAGTCGAAGCGGATACGGTTTTGCGACGTCACCGGCGGCTCGTTATTGCCACCCGTATTTTCTTCCTTCTTACAGGAACAGAAAGTTGCGACAGTTACCGCTGTCACAGTGATTATCAGTGATCTACAGTTCATAAGCCTTACTGCACAATTAACTTTCCGGATTCGCTCCGGCCGGATCCGCGGACTGACCACAGGTAAACACCTTTGGGCAGGTCGTGCACATCAAAAGATGCCTGCGATCCGTTGAATTGTTTTTGTCTGACAAGTGTTCCCTTCAGGTCGAACAGCGAGAAACTGCTGACGCCTTTCCAGGTCTCATCCAGATCAAGACGGACGAAATCGGTGGCAGGGTTGGGCGTGATACTCACTTTCTTTTCAGACAGGGGTTCACCGGCAGAGGAAACTGGCGAGAAACTGGCAGTAAACATACCATTGCCATGCGTACCTGCCACAACCAGTCCGTCGGAAGGACGCGATTCTACGTAACTCACCACCGTGCTGCCGATAGCATCCGGGCCTTCCTGTACCCATTGAGTACCGGGCTGTCCTGTGGCATGCAGCAACAGCGTATCGGCGCTGTAAAGGCCAACGCTGGTTCCGCAGAAGTATCTGGTTTTACCGTTGGGTTGTGGCATGATATTTACCCAGCGGATGGACGGGGCATTCCCGGAACCTCCTACAGCTGCTTCCAGATTGCCACCCACTTTCTTCCAGGTGGCACCGGCATCTTCACTCAGGTACAGGCTGTAAATATTGTAGTTGGAATAAACCACCACGATACGGTCGGCATTGCGCGGATCAACTGCGATACAGTTGACGTTGGCTGCGTTATTGGTGAGTGGAGAGGGCAGCGCGGTAAAGGCAGGTGCTCCCTGATGAGCATTGTCAATCCTGAACAGTTTGTTATTGCTGGTACCCAGGTAAACGCGGTGCTGCGGATTGGTCTGCGATACGGATACGGCGGAGAATTCGCCGGCCGTGAGGGTATCCGGAAACAGCGTCCAGCCCTGCGAAATCGTATCCCAGCCTCCTGACAGCTGAATACTGCCCAGTTGATCCTGCCGGTAAAACTTGCGGCCGGCTGGCAGGTACAGTATATTGGCATCTGACGGATCCATGGCCAGCGGATTGATAAACAGATAGTCGCTCTTGGACGGACCGACGGGATCTATCCGGCGGAAGGCCTGTACGTTACCCTGTGCATCCATTTTTACCTTGGCTACCCTGCCCTGCTGTATGGAGAGCACATAATACTCCTTGTTGGGGGCTACGCCACCGAAAGCGCCATCTCCGTTCACCGTTTGTTTCCACAAGGCATTCGGATTGTCGGAATTAACGAAGAAGTTGCCGTTATCCTGTAGTCCACCCAGCAGTGTATTGTCACCGGGTGCGTTTTTGTCGAGTACAATGGTGTAGAACTGCGTGGTGAGGTATCCGTTATTCAGTCTTGTCCACTCAACATAGGGTGCCAGACAGTTCTCAGTGCGGTGTATGCCTCCGTCGCTTCCTGAAATCAGTACATTCGGATTGGAGGGCAGGAATACCAGATCGTGTACATCGGGGTGGTGTTCGGGGTATATCTCGAAGAATGGCAATGTGGTGCCGATTTTGTAACCTCCGATTTTGGTGTTAGCCCCGGATGTCTTGAACGCAGTAGTGCTGCGCCACAGGTTGGTACCTCCGATGAAGACGTGTCCGGTACCGGGCTGTACTTTCACCACCAGATCATAACCACCCTGGGCAGCACACTGGTCAAATTCGGTGCCCTCACTCGGCAGATTGGCTGAGAGATCGGCCCACTCGCCGCCAGCGCCGGAACCATTGCCACTGACATAGGTATATTTGTAAAGACTCGTCCAGTCTTCGGAGCCAATATAGGTTGTCAGGTGGCCCGTTCCCGGTGTTGTGCCGAAGAAGTAAACCTCGTTTTCGTCATTCGGATTAATACCTATGACTATGCGATTATAGGTTGCCGGCATGAAAGAGGGATTAATATTGGTCCACGTTGTGCCGTCTGTACTTCTCCAGATGCCCTTGGTGTTACCATCGGAACTGAGGGTGGCATACACCACCCCGGTGGACGTAACAGCTACATCTGTGAAATAGGACCAGTTGCCCGACAGGTTGCCGGAGCGCACTGCCGTCCAGTTGGTTCCGCCATTGGATGTGCGGTAGATGGCGTTGATGGTAGCCATGTACACCACATCCTGATCAATTGGCGCAGATGGATCGGTGATAACACGCCATCCGCTCTGATACAGCGTAGTGAGTCCCTGCTGATTGCCTCCGGCGGTATTTGCAACGGGTGCCCAGGTGTTGCCGCCATCCGTGCTCTTGAACAGTCCGTCGCCGAGATAAAACGCGCCGGTGGCGCCTGCGGAGGTGCCATAGACCTCTCCGCTCAGGTAGTACCAGATATTGGTTTTACCCGGACGTATATCCTGAGCAATACTGACACAACCGGGGTGCGCATTGAGCGGAGTTGTTCTTCTCCACGATTGTCCGCCGTCCTCGCTGAGCCATACACCGCCGGATACACCGCCTGCGATGATGCGATTTTCATTGGTCACATCCAGTACGACTGTCCGGGTGCGGCCCCCGTAGTTATACGGTCCCCTGTTCACCCAGTTGCCGCCGGAGCGGTCGGCAGCGGGCTGCACCATGGCTGCCGCGAATTGCTGCTCAAGGAACTGAATTCCCTTTGGAATTTCGCCGGTAGCCGGGTCGGCCAGCAGCTTTTTCATCCATTCACGGCGCAGCTTGCCATTTTCTTCAGAGGCGCCGGAGGGCATCCGGACATTACCGGTTACAGGGAGAAACAGATACGCAGCGAAGGCGATGAAGGCCAGCAGTACAGCGGCAGGAGCGAAACTTTTCATTGAATTCGTATTTGCGGGGAAAGGTAGATAAATATCCGGAATCATTACAATCCCTTCACATCCACACCCACTTTTCCTTTCGAAAACAGGTCTGCGCGTATGCCTGCGGGCGTCACGCGCACCTGCTGAACACCCACAGAGTCGAGCCTGCCGTTCAGCAGGATTCCGGGCTGAATTTCATAGTTGGTGAGGGCTTCCTGAGCCGAAGACCTGACTGCACCGATATTCTCTGCCAGCGGGAATGTCATAGCCGCTGCCATTTTTTTCCTGATAGGTCCTTTGAACAGCCAGTATGCCGACCGCAGAAGTGTATTTTTGGTATCCACATGAAAATCAAGATCTTTCACCTCCACCGCATTATCCATGGCATTGAACTGCGGTTTCCCGATGAAGTAAATCTCTCCGTTGAAAGAGCCGCTCAGTCGGGTATTAACCACCACCCTGTCGTCACTGCCCCAAAGGCGGACATCCTCGATTTTGACCTTTTTCTTGCCCGATTCGAATGTTTGTCCGGCCATAGCCTCCCTGGCGAGCCGTTCTGCTTCGGAGAATGGCACTTCCGCAGCGAACTGCATCATGAACTCTTCAGGCACATCATCCACCAGCGTCAGTCCGGGCAGTACCGAATTGGGCCGGAAAACAGGTTCCTTGCCAAAAGTGACATCATTCAAACATTCGATGGCAATTTTCGCCTGAATGGCATTGCCGACTGTCTGTATGGGCGTCATACTGATACTGACAGGCGTGGTTTTCGTCCACATCTGATATTGTTCATCGAGCAGAACCGGCTCCTGAATGGCATTCCAGGCCGACTGAATATAGGGCCTCAGGTTTATTTCTTCCGACACGTACTCGTCGAGCGCCTGTGCGATGGCTCTCTTGCTTCTGTTCAGGGCTACATTGGCTATAGTTTCCACACTGATACTGCCCAGTCCTGTTTTAAGTACAGGTCTGGTCATCCATTCATGCCACTCCACCTCGGTCTGGGTGGCAATCGTCCAGTCGGCATTCAGTCTGTAAGTTGTTTTGAAGTTCAGGGCGAGCTCGCCTTCCGCCTCGGCGGCAGCACCGAAAAGCAGGTCTTTTTTAACCCATATTTTCAGGGGGATGCGGTATTTGATGGTGTTCCCGTAAAAAGACAGGCTGATATCCCGGCTTTTCCAGATACTCAGCATCAGTCCGTCGTTGTTATTGTCGGTGTAAGAAAAATCTTCGTAAAGGGCTTCTCCGGATGTGCTCCTGTTCAGTGAATAAATCAGGTCATCCACCGTGATGAGGACAGGGACAGTGAGGTACGACAACAAAGGAGTGTCTTCGTATTTGTTGTATGACTCCTGTGGTTTGGGCGCATTGGTGATTTTGGGTGCAGCGCAGCCCAAAGTTAAAATACAAAGTAAAAAGCCCAGTGCAGGGGTGTAAAATCTGTTCATATTGTTCGGTTGCGGTTTTTTGTGCAAAGGTATGCCGGGCATCCTGTCATATCTGTAACTTTGGGTCACAATTTGATACAATCATGACGCCACTTGCCGAACGTATGAGACCGCTCACGCTGGATGCCTATGTAGGGCAGCAACATCTCGTAGGCGAGGGTGCGGTGCTTAGGCAGGCCATCGAGCGCGGAAAAATTCCTTCATTTATACTCTGGGGACCCCCGGGGGTTGGGAAAACCACGCTGGCACAGATGATTGCCAGGCTGCTCGACAAGCCCTTCTTCCAGTTGTCGGCCATCAGTGCCGGTGTGAAGGATGTGCGCGAAGCCATTGAACAGGCCGACAAGCAGAATCTGTTTCAGCAGCGGGGCGCTATTCTGTTTATTGATGAAATTCACCGGTTCTCCAAAAGTCAGCAGGATGCCCTGCTGGGTGCCGTGGAACGCGGTATCGTCACGCTGATCGGCGCTACCACCGAAAATCCGTCGTTCGAGGTGATTCCCGCCC
Organism: uncultured Bacteroidota bacterium; assembly: GCA_903925535.1. GTDB lineage: Bacteria > Bacteroidota > Bacteroidia > Chitinophagales > Saprospiraceae > M3007. The sequence continues at coordinate 17,465 of CAIYFY010000108.1, forward strand.
TGCTGTCGCGGTGCCAGGTGTATGTGCTGAAACCCCTCGACAAGGATGAGCTGACGGGACTGGTTGACCGGGCACTCCGTGAAGATGAACTGCTCGGGAAGCAGGAGACAGAAGTATGGGAATACGAGGCATTATTGCTGTACTCGGGCGGCGATGCACGGCGTCTGCTGAATGCGCTGGAGCTCATCGCCAACTACCGCAAACCCGGCGAGAAGCTGATTATTACCAACGATCTGGTAAAAAGCCTGATTCAGGAAAATCCGGGGCTGTATGACAAGGCCGGCGAACAGCATTACGATATCATTTCGGCATTTATCAAAAGTATGCGCGGCAGCGATCCCAATGCGTCCGTTTACTGGCTCGCCCGCATGCTCGACGGAGGGGAAGATATTGAATTTATCGCCCGGCGTATGGTTATTCTGGCTTCAGAGGATATCGGACTTGCCAACCCCAACGCACTGCTGCTGGCTACTACCACCATGGATGCCGTCCGGATGATTGGAATGCCGGAAGCGCGTATTATTTTGTCGCAGTGTGCTATCTATCTGGCGACTTCGGCCAAGAGCAACAGCGGTTACATGGCAATCAATCAGGCACTCTCCACCGTAAAACAGACAGGCAGTCTGCCCGTACCCCTGCACCTGCGCAACGCACCCACCCAACTGATGAAGCAGCTCAACTACGGTCAGGGCTACCAGTATGCTCATGACTTTGAGGGCAATTTCGTGCAACAGGACAACCTGCCAGCGGAACTGAACGGCACTATCTTTTACCATCCCGGTGCCAATGCTGCTGAAGAGAAAGTACGTGGCAAGCTGCGGGACGACTGGAAAGGAAAATACGGGTACTGAATTAATTGTATATGAACCTTCACCCGCTCATCATCCACCTGCCTCTGGGCACTCTCCTGCTTGCCGTTCTGTTTCAGTATCTCTCGGACATAAACCGGTACCACGGACTGAAACCCGCGCTGCCCTGGCTGTTCGGCACCGGTGCTGTCACAGCTGTTTTATCGTGTGCAAGTGGCTGGTGGCTGGCCTCCGGTGGCGAATACGATGCTGACACGCTCTTCTGGCATCGCTGGCTGGGCATTTTAACAGCCCTGGCAGCCACGGGCTGTGTTTTCTTCCCCCGGAAGTCACTCTCGGCTCTGATGGCACTCGCGCTCGTGTGCGCGGGCCACTACGGGGGCACGCTCACGCACGGGAGCAACTACCTGACACCGAAACCGGCTACAGAAATGAAGCGCCCCGCTGATCCCGGACTGGCTGATATTTACAGGGACATTGTCAGCGTCATTTTGAGTGAAAAATGCGTTTCCTGCCACGGATCAGGCAAACAAAAGGGCGGACTTCGCCTCGACAGTCACGCCGGCATACTTCGGGGTGGCGATTCAGGTGCCGTTATCCTGTCGGGACAACCCGAACAGAGCGAGCTGATACGGCGATGCAAACTGCCCGAGGGCCATGAAGAACATATGCCGCCAAAGGGGAAACCGGCATTAACTGCTGCCGAAATTGAAATACTTGAATGGTGGGTCAGTCAGGGAGCACCGGTAAACCTGAACATGCAGGAGGCGAGTCCGGCTCCCGCGATCAGAAAACTGGTTGATCAGTGGAGTAACAACAACGGTGAAAAAGCGCCGGAAACGGTCATTATTCCGGATGAGAACCCGGCAGCGGCATCACCCGCACTCATTTCGAGGCTCAAAAGGGCCGGGGCGTCTGTCACGCCAGTCTCGTCAACATCCAACTGGCAGAGGGTGAGTCTGGTCAATCTGCCGCAACCTGCCGACTCTGTATTTATACTGCTGAAAGAGCTTTCACCACAGCTGCTCACACTCGATCTGGGCAGGTGCAGCATACCGGCGTCTTCGTACGGGCTGCTAAACAGTTTCACGCAACTGAGGATTTTGTCGCTTGCAGGTACCAATATCACCGATGCACAAATGTCTGCAGTCTCTTCGATGGAACAACTCCGGGTGCTGAATTTGTCTGGCACCGGCGTCACAGCTGCCGGATTGCAAACGCTCAACTCACTGACTAATCTGCGCACTGTCTATCTTGACCGCACCGGAATCCGTCTGGCCGACTGTCCAGTATTGCCCGGCACAAGATTCGACTCCGGTGGTTATATGCTTCCGGCACTGGCTTCCGACACCGCCAGACTGACCGGGGCCGAAAAATAAGTCAGAGCTTTTGAGACGGAACTGAACCGTGTAAAGAG
>CAIYFY010000109.1 GCA_903925535.1 uncultured Bacteroidota bacterium
ATGCGTTGTTGTTGGAAATAAGGGGGCAAAGTTCGCGAACTTTTACGTCAATGAGGAATTCACTGCCCGCAAAATTGCTTCAGAAGCGCTGCACCTGTGGCATAACCCTTACCTGCTGCTTCTTTCCAGTCGGAACAGGCCCCCTGCAGGTCACCTGAATCCTTTTTGGCCAGTCCGCGATTACAGATAAAATCCAGTGCGCCGGGCTTGAGCTCAACCGCTTTGTTGTACAGAGGTATCGCCTCCGAAAAGCGCCTGAGCGATGCCAGTGCATTGGCCTTGTTGTTATAGCCTTCTGCAAAGGCCGGATTCAACTCGATGGAGCGGTTGAAGGCAGCCAGTGCATCGTTCATGCGGCCGGTTGCAGCCATACAGTTTCCAATCAGGTACTGACAATTGAAGTTATCCTTCTCGCTGACAGCCTCATTGAGGGCCTCCAGCGCTTCTGCATACAAACCTGCGTTGTACGCGGCCTTGCCCATGCCTTCCAGCACCTCGTAGCGGGGCTTTTTAATACCAAGTTCCAGTGCCTTCCTGTAATCGGCCAGTGCCTTCACGGGCTCTTTGGAGTTCAGTAATATTTGTGCCCGGGTAAAGCGGGCATTGGCATCGTCGGGCCTGACTGCAACAAGGCGGTCGAAATACGGTACAGCATCGCGGTAACGCCCCAGCCTGTTCATGGTGATACCGGCGTTATACAACAGATCGAAACTGGACGGATCTGCTTTGAGGCCTTTTTCAAAGACAACCGCTGCTTTTTCATCCTCGTTGAGGTCCAGATAGGCCAACCCGTAATTATTCCAGGAGAGCGCATCGTCCGGAAATTTGCCTGTCACATTTTCCCAAAGAGTCAGGCTCGATTTCCAGGTGGCATTCTGTCTGAAAGTCAGGAACGCCAGCAGCGCAATAAATCCGGCCGCCAGATACGGAAGCAGCCGACGCCACATCGTTGACACCCCTCCATCCATGGCAGACTGGTACCCGTGTGCGACTGCGAAGAACAGTCCGAGATAGGGAATATATGTGAAACGGTCGGCCATAAAGGCCTTTCCGGCTCCTTTGAACTGGAGAACAAACATGATATTGACCAGAAAAAACAGGAACCCGAAGACAAGCACCCTGTTCATTCTGGCACTTCTCCACACCCACCAGGCAACACCGGCCAGTACCAGCGGGGTTACATAATACAGTGCGGGCAGAGCTCCCTTGTCCGGGTAGGGATAGTAGGCCGAAAGACCGAACGGAGCAACCAGCTTTAACAGGTAATTGAAGAGAGAATACGTAGCAAAAAAGAAACGCTCAACCGGCGAATACCCCGTATCCTTGAATCCTTCAGCAACATCAAGAAAATGCAGACCAACCAGACCTATAGCCAGAGACAGCAGCCAGAAATGCGTCTTCTCAAGCCATACGCGCCAGTTTCTGATATCGCGACCGTGGTAATAGTCGAGACAAATCAGCGAAAGCGGCAACGAGACTGCCTGAATTTTTGAGAAATAAGAGAGTACACCCAGTACCACTGTCCAGATCATCCAGCGCGATTTTCCGGCGGGCTCGCTGAGATATTTCCAGTAAGAAAACAGCGCACCGATATAAAAC
>CAIYFY010000110.1 GCA_903925535.1 uncultured Bacteroidota bacterium
ATACCCAGCAGTATATAGAGGACAATCAGAAAAATCAGGACAGACATTGGAAGATCGTATAAAGTTAAACTTGAATTGGCAGCACAAAGATGAAAAAAAGCGAACGCAGCCGGGTTCAAGTTCGACTACGTTCGCAAAATACCCGAGAAAGTGGCGGTAAAAACCGACACAAATTTATTCCTTCTTGCGTTTGCGGCGGGTTTTGAACATTTCTGTTACCTCTTTTTCCTTGAGGAAGCCCAGATCAACAAACTGCGTGGATATGAATTTCTTGACATCCTGGTAGTCGCGCGCACGCTTGTCCGTGAACACGTGCAGGAGGCGCGTGACATACTTCATGGAGAGTTTCTCCACCGACTGGTTGAATTGCTGGTTGCCGAAGATTTTCATGTAAACCGAGAAAATCTTGGTGATATCAAAGTAGTCCTGATACTCTTTTTCAGTCAGGCCACCCATCAGGCGGTTGAAATAGGTGAGAATCAGATGACGCAGGCACTCGCTTTCCACCGAGAGTCCTTCGTGGCTGTTGTAGAAATCCTGTACGGCCTCAATGGTGTCCGGGTGTACATATCCCAGACTGTGAATTTTGTCGGCGATGCGATAGTAGTCAGAGATCTTGTCTTTCCAGCCTTTGTCAACAGCCGCGCTCATCCGCTCGTCGTTCAGGGAGCTGATACCCGGGAAGGTGTAGAGAGAGGAAAGGAATCTCAGGTAACGGATATCGAATTCCTGGAAGGAGCGTCTTTCGCGTTCGAAGTGCGTGGAGTATGTGAGCCGCTCGCCCGGATCGAGGTCAATGAAGTTGCCGCAGATGGCCAGCATCTCTACATATTCCTCCGTACCCTGGAAGTCCTTGTTGTCGAGGAATGCCATGACTTTTGATTTCAGGCTGTCGTTGTGCGAGCTGAGTTCGAATCTTTTCAGCAGGAACTGGCGCAGTGCCGAGAAATTGGCCTTCATTTCGCCGAGCGATGCAGGGAAGTCGGCGGCATGGTATTGCTCATTGCGGAACTGGTTGAAATAGCGCTGATAAAGCTGTGCTCTTTCTTTGGGGTCGCGGTATCTGTCGTTATTCTGCTGCTGGAGGAAATAGCGGATGCGCTTGTTCTCTACCAGACCGAGCATATTGGTAATCCATATGTCACTGCTGAGCGCAAAGCCAACGGTGATACTCTGGCCAATTCTCTTCTTGAGCTGGTCGAAGTGAACGCTCTTGCAGATAGCCAGCAGGATATCCTTGAAATGATCATTCGGGCGCACATAGCGGTGCTGGTCGTTCACCTCACCCCGCAACACCGAGAACCCGAGCACACGTGGCAGGTAAAGTCCTTCAAAAGGCTCCGACAGGAGCAGCTTTTCGAGCGACACCAGCTGGAGTGGAGCCTCGGCAGCCACCCGGTGGTGAATTTCAGACAGCATGGGCTCGAACTCCTGACGAAGCTCGTTGTAGTACTCATCCTCCTCTTCATCCTGGTACTTTGCCAGACTTTCAGACTCCTGAATGGCTGCTGCTATCTCATTGAGTTGGTCGTAATATTGCTCGTCTAAGGCTTGCATGGTAATTGTATGTGCTTTTTGCTTGTTCAGTTTGAATATTTTGAAAAAAGACCCGATAAAGCCTCAAGGACTTTACCAGGTCTTATCATCAAAACACGCTTCGGAGGCAAAGTTAAGCAGCACATCCGAAGTTGGGAAATATTCGAAGAAAAAAATTACTCTTCCGTGGACTCTGCTGCAGCTGTTTCAGCTGACTCTTCTGCAGGAGCTTCATCTTCAATCACGGGGAGTGGCGGGGCAGCTTTCGGCTTAACCTTGGCAGTGCCGTCAACGTTGGCGACAAACTGACGCTTCTTGTCGGCAACTTCAGCACGGCGCTTGTTGATGCCGGCTTCTTTCTGCTCGGTCCAGGCAGCCAGTTTGGCATCTGCCTGCTCCTGGGTGATGGCACCCTTCTTCACACCTTCCTGCAGGTGCTTTGCATAGAGAATACCTTTGAAGCGGAGAATGGCGCGAACGGTGTCGGTTGGCTGTGCACCAACATTAACCCAGTACGTGGCACGGTCGTTCTTGAGCTCGATAGTAGCCGGAACGGTGAGGGGGTTGTAAGTGCCGATCTTCTCGATGAAGCGGCCATCGCGCGGCGAACGGCTGTCGGCAGCTACGATGTGGTAAAAAGGGGCTTTGCTACGGCCTTTGCGTTGCAAACGAAGTTTAACTGGCATTGAATTGAAAATTTGAATGAGTAATACTCGCCCGGCTCCCTGTCTGAGGCAGCACCGGGCTTTTCAGGGGCGCAAAGATACACTGCGCAACTTTAATTTTCCAAATTTTATTTGAAATTCACTCAACTGCGGGGCCTGTGAAACTGTTACCTTCGCGCTTCTGAATTGTCAGTCACTTTCAGAAGTAGCCCTGCCAGACTTGTTTATCCCAATTGCGCCCGTTTTCGCCACGCCGGGCGCTGCTGCTGTAGCTTATGAGCCAAACTGTTTTTGAACGCCTGACAGAAGCTGTCAGTTCCCGAATCCTCATTATTGACGGTTCGATGGGAGTTTTCCTGCAGTCGTACAACCTGCCTGAGGCCGACTTCAGGGGCGACCGTTTTCGCTCGCATCACCGCGACCTGAAAGGGAACTTCGATATTCTCTGCCTCACCCGTCCCGATCTGATTGAGGGTATTCATAACGCTTATCTCGAGGCCGGTGCCGATATTATTGAAACCAACACGTTCAATGCCACTCCGGTGTCGCAGGCGGAGTTCGATCTGCCCGCTGAGCTCTGTTACGATATCAACAGGGCTGCCGCTGAGGTCGCCCGCCGGGCCGCCGATTTCTATACGCTGAAGGATCCTGCCCGTCCGCGTTTTGTAGCCGGTTCTATTGGTCCGCTCAACAAAACGCTGTCGCTGTCGCCCGATGTCAACGATCCCGGATTCAGGGCGCTCACTTTCGATGAAGCCAGGAATGCCTATGCCGTACAGATGCGCGGACTGATTGACGGGGGCGCAGATATCCTGCTGGTGGAAACTATTTTTGATGTGCTCAACTGCAAGGCCGCGCTGTATGCCATTGACGAGGTTTTTGAAGAAAAAGGCACCCGCCTGCCTGTTATCATTTCCGGTACAATCACGGATGCATCGGGCCGCACACTCAGCGGACAAACCGTTGAGGCTTTCTGGTTGTCTGTCAAACACGCCAGTCCTTTTGCGGTCGGACTGAACTGTGCACTCGGTGCTGCTGAAATGAGGCCTTATGTGGAGGCACTCTCGGGAATGGCAGACTGCTACATCAGCGCCTACCCGAACGCGGGTCTGCCCAATGAGTTCGGCGAATACGACCAGGGGCCGCACGAAATGTGTGTGCTCATGGAAGATTTCGCCCGCGCCGGCTTTGTCAATATCGTGGGCGGCTGCTGCGGTACCACGCCCGACCATATCCGCCATATCGCCGCTCATGTGAAGCATCTGCCCCCGCGCGTTCCGGCTCCTCCCTCGCCGTACAGTTCTTACAGCGGACTTGAACCGCTCATTATCCGGGAGGACACCAATTTTGTCAATATCGGTGAAAGAACGAACGTGACCGGCTCGTCAAAATTCGCTCAGCTGATCAGGGATAACCAGTATGCCGAAGCGCTGTCGGTTGCCCGTCAGCAGGTGGACGGCGGCGCCCAGATTATTGATGTGAACATGGACGAGGGACTGCTGGACTCTGAGGCAGCGATGGTGAAGTTTCTGAACCTTGTATCAGCCGAACCGGATATCGCCCGGGTGCCTGTGATGGTGGACTCCTCCAAATTCAGTGTGATTGAGGCGGGTCTGAAGTGCCTGCAGGGCAAGAGTATCGTCAATTCCATCTCGCTCAAGGAGGGAGAAGAAATATTTGTCCATCAGGCAAAAATCTGCCGCCGTTTTGGCGCTGCCGTGGTGGTAATGGCGTTCGACGAACTGGGACAGGCCGATACGCTCGAGAGAAAAGTGGCGATCTGTCAGCGCGCCTACCACATACTGACGCAGCAGGTGGGATTCAATCCGACGGATATTATATTCGACCCCAACATCTTCGCGGTCGCTACCGGTATCGAGGAACACAACGAATACGGAATCGCATTCATCGAGGCCACCCGGATAATCAAAAAAACCTGTTCGGGAGCCAAAATATCCGGCGGTGTCAGCAATTTGTCTTTCTCCTTCCGCGGCAACAATATGGTGCGGGAAGCCATGCATTCGGCCTTCCTTTTTCACGCCACCAAAGCTGGTATGGATATGGGAATCGTGAACGCAGGTGCCCTGCCTGTTTACGACCAGATTCCGCCCGAACTGCTCGAAAAAATCGAGGATGTAATTTTTAACCGGAAGCCGGATGCTACCGAAACGCTGGTTACACTGGCCGAATCCTTCAGAAAGACGGCCGGAAAGACGACCGGTGAAGATCTTGCATGGCGGGAAGGATCGGTGCAGGACCGCATCACGCATGCGCTTGTGCGCGGGATCGACAAATTTATTGAGCAGGATGCCGAGGCTGCCCGTCAAATGTTCAGCTCGCCGCTGGAGGTTATTGAAGGCCCCCTGATGACCGGTATGAATGTGGTGGGTGATCTGTTCGGAGCCGGAAAGATGTTCCTCCCGCAGGTGGTAAAGAGCGCCAGGGTGATGAAAAAGGCGGTAGCTTATCTGGAACCTTACATACAGGCCCAGAAAAGCGGCGGTGGCGGTGCCAAGGGCAAAATACTGCTGGCAACGGTGAAGGGTGATGTACACGACATCGGTAAAAACATTGTGGGGGTTGTGCTTGGATGCAACAATTACGATATTGTGGATCTGGGGGTCATGGTGCCCGCTGATAAAATCCTGAAGGCCGCCCTCGATGAAAAGGTGGATATGGTTGGCCTTTCCGGCCTCATTACTCCGTCACTCGACGAGATGGTGCATGTTGCCAAAGAAATGCAGCGCCTGAATTTCAATATTCCGCTTCTGATTGGAGGCGCTACCACTTCAAAAACGCACACAGCGGTCAAAATTGAACCGCACTACCAGAACGCACCGGTGGTACACGTGCTGGATGCCAGTCGCAGTGTGGCAGTAGCCAGTTCGCTGCTGACCAAAAATGCAGCCGACAATCTGGCGTTCACGAGTGGTGTGAAAGCAGAATACGAGCTGATACGCGCGCAGCGCGCGGGCAGGCAGTCGTCCAAACAGTATCTGACCATCGAAAAGGCGCGGGAGAACAGGTTTGCGCCCGACTGGAGCAGTTACACACCTCCGACACCCGGTTTCACCGGTGTCAGGGTGCTCGACAACTATTCGCTCGGTGAACTGGCCGAATATATTGACTGGACACCGTTTTTCCAGAGCTGGCAGCTGGCCGGCAAGTTCCCCGATATACTGAATGACGAGATAGTAGGGGAGGAGGCCACCCGCCTTTTCAGCGATGCACAGGCCATGCTCAGGCTCATTATTGATGAAAAATGGCTGACCGCCCGGGCAGTGGTCGGTATTTTCCCGGCCTCGGCTTCTGCTGATTGTCCGGATGATATTCAGCTCTACAGGCCAGACAGTCCGTCAGAGCCGCTGGAAACCCTGCATCACCTGCGGCAGCAAAATCAGAAAGCTGCCGGATTGCCGAACATGTGTCTTTCTGACTTTGTAGCGCCATCGGGCGATTATCTGGGCGCTTTCGCCGTTACTGCCGGAATTGGCATCGAAGAGCGGGTCAGGGCATTCGAGCAGTCGAACGACGATTACTCTGCTATCATGCTCAAGGCACTGGCCGACCGTTTCGCCGAAGCATTTGCCGAGCGGCTGCACGAGGTGGTGCGCAAGGAACTGTGGGGATATGCCGCCGGCGAGTCACTGGACAATAACGCGCTGATTGATGAAAAGTACCGTGGTATCCGGCCTGCACCAGGCTATCCGGCTTGTCCGGAGCATACTGAAAAGCGAACAATCTGGAAATTGCTGGATCCCGAAAAGAACGCCGGAATCAGTCTGACCGAGAGTTGCGCCATGTATCCTGCCGCTTCCGTAAGTGGATGGTATTTCAGTCACCCGGAGTCAAAGTACTTCGGACTGGGGCAGATTTCGAGAGACCAGGTTGCCGATTACGCTGCGCGCAAAGGCATGAGCATGGAGGAAGCCGAGCGCTGGCTGTCGCCCGTCCTCAATTACGAATAATGCCTTCGTAAATCCAGTTGGCCAGTGCCTGACGGTTGTTTTTCTGGATGAGACGCTGCTGGTCGTTGGCGTTCCGGATATTGGCGAGTTCAACAAAAACAGCCTTTTTAGTCTTTACTTCGGTGAGTGTGAGCAAACCGCGTGTAGTCACGGTGCCCTCATAATCTCTCCGGTCGGGTCTGTTTTCATACTTTTCCCGGAAAACATTCTGCATATTGTTAGCCAGTTTTTTGCTGGCTTCATTGCCGTTTTTGTAATAGAAAAATACATCAATATGCTGGTGTTCGCTTCTGGAGTCAATATGAATTTCTACAACGGTCTGGTCAGTGATACCGGCTTTCAGGTGTTTTGCTGCCATTTTGTTGATGAAATCAGTGCGTTGAAGCAGTCTTTCCCGCTGTGAGAACGGAATTTCCTGATTATTCCATACCACTTCATCCTTGTCACATTCCAGATACATGCCGTCTCTGATTCCGTCGTCGGGGTCACGCACCACCATATAGACTGTGGCGCCGTGGCTGAGCAGCTTTTTCAGCAGCCTGAGTGTAACATCATAGGCGTATTCATCTTCACAGAGGGTATGAGAGCCTTTTTGTCCCTGGGCACCTACATCAGGGCCTCCGTGGCCGCTGATCAGATAGAAAACCCTGTTTTTGAGTTTTTGGTCAATCAGGGGGGTACTGGCATAGGTTTTACCGAAAATCGGGAAATTTCTGGAGCCTTTGGACAGGCTGAGTTCTCCGTGGAGGCCTTTAATGGAGGAGGACACGGGAGTAGCGGCTGGCGTTTCATCAGGCGTTTCACCTTCACTTTCACATTCAAGTTCATGAATGGGTACCCAGAGTTTTCTGTTGTCAATAAAACTTTCGGGCCGCAGTCCCTGATCGAGTGCCTTGTTGTTGAATGCTTTTATCCGCTCTGCCTTTTTCCAGTCGTCAATATCAATAGTTGACATGATTGATTTGCCGTTGTAGGCTGCCACACAGATCGGGAGTTTGTAGCGTTCGCTGCTTTGCAGGCGATCGCGGTGAGAGACATTGTTTTTATCGCAGAAAAAATCAATATTACAGGGGTAGCCGGACAGGCCATACCGCCTGAGTAGTGAGAGTACATTATCGCCGCTGCGCGCACGAGCAGTAAGCAGATTATCCTTCCAGTCCTGCGCACTCAGGGTAGAAAGCGTATTTAAGGCCAGTATAATGAATAGCAGGGGTCGGTTTTTCATTTTTGGTCGGATAAATAAGTTGATCGTTTATAAAAATTGACAGATCTGGTCAGTTTCCTCCCTTGTCTTCGAGGAGTTTCTGTGCTTCCAGTACGACCTGCTTCAGGTGTTGCAGGTCGTTACTGATGAGCCGCAGATTATTTTCGTACACCACCTTGTTGGTACCGTGCATTTCAAATACCTGATTGTAGTACACCTGTATCAGACTGTCCCTTGAGTAGCCTGTCATGCCAATGGTAGCGGCTTCTGCCACATATAAATCAGCCATGATTCGTGCGATTTTATCATCGCTGATATCCTGACTTTGGGTGTTTCCGCTACCACATCCCTGCAATAACAGTGCCGGAATGAAAAAAAAGAGTATATTCTTCATAACACCTCTTTTGGGAAAAGGGATGCTGCAATCCGGGAATTTCCTTCAAACAGTTCGTTCCATTTATCTGCCCTGGATTTGATGCAGATCACTCCGCAGGTGGGTACGTTTTCGATAATATCGTCTGAGAACAGGTTTGCAACGTCGGTAAAGGTGGGGTTATGACCGAAAATCATGGCAGCCGAGGATGTTTCGGGCAGCTCACTGATAATTCTGAGTATATCTGTCGGATCAGCCTCGTAAATATCAGGTTTCAGAACGATTTCCTGGTCATTTATCCCGAACGTATCGGCAAAGAACCTTGCTGTAGTATGGGCACGTCTGGCCGGGCTGCTCACAAGCAAATCGGGGATCAGTCCCGATTTTTGCAGGAAAGAAGCCATTTTGGGGGCGTCATTCAACCCTCTGTCATTCAGAGGCCGGTCGAAATCGCGCATGCCGGGCGTACTCCAGCTCGATTTGGCGTGCCTGACGAGATATAACGTTTTCATACCTGCAAAATTATTCAAATCTGCGTTTGTAGAACCAGGTGTTGTCGTTCAGAGTGAACCCTGCAGTTACCCTGAAGTACAGTTCTTCAATCGGAGAGCCGGCGCCTGTTTGACCTGCTTCAAAGGCCAGGTTGATAAAGGATGTTTGCTGTCGTGGCAGCACCAGCGGCAGGCCCAGTCCGAGGGTTACGCCGATATCCTGGAAATACTGTCCGTTGACGGGTCGTGGATCCTGACGGAAGTAACCTCCGATTCGGTAGCGGGCTCTTTTCAGGTAATTGTTGTATGAAATGAAATCGGGTATATATTCCAGTCCGGCGCTCAGTGAAATGGTATTTCTGAAACTTTCGGGGCGTGCCTCGTTGACGTAGGCAGACCATGCGTCGTATCCGAACTGTGCTCCGAGTTTCAGTTTGTTGGCCTTGACATACATCAGGGCTGCGGAGAAGCGGGCGGGTAGCGTCAGGCCCTGCCTCACGCCGGTCTGATTGACAAAAGTATCTGCGTTGGTAAAGGTGCCGTTGGCCAGCTGTCCGCGGCTGCGCAGGCGGAGCTTGTCGGAAATAGTGCTTATGTTGTGATTTGACTCTCCGGTGAATCCGACGGTGATCCATTCCTTCGGTATTTCCTTGTCGTTTTCCTCTGTTTTCAGGATAAAATCGTGCTGAAGGCCTGCTTTCCATACGAAGCCGCGCACAGAAATGTCATCCCTGAAGTAATCCTGAAAGAAGATGGACGTAAAGGTGTCAATACCTGTTGATGCTGCGTCGGCGAAGGTGGTTACAGCCAGGTAGTTGGTCTTTCCGTACATCCAGCCTGTGTTGACACCCAGGGAGGTGTATTTATAGCGTGCGGATCCGGCCCAGCTGAGTTTGTAGGTGCCTCCTGCTCCCTGGAAGTTGTTCTTGACAAGCCCGATCTCGGGCAGAATATTCTGCGTCTCCACGTTATATCCCACCAGGGTGTAGGGTGCCACGCTGGCGCCCATACCGAATTTCCAGGGCGATTTGGTTCTGTCCATCACCTCATTGATAGCGCTGTTCAGGGTGAAGCCGAGGGCCATATAGGCCAGGTTTCCGCTCCACACATTCTGCGAGGACGTGGAGGATGTGTACATACCGAGCTTGGTGAACATGCCTGTTTCGAAGGCGGTTGTTCTGAGAAATGACAGAGAGGCCGGGTTTTCGAGGTTCAGGTGAAACGGATCGTGGTAAGCGGCTGTCTGACCGCCCCAGCCGGCCTGATTGGCGAAGTACTGGTTATACGAATCGCCCAGTCCGTACCGGGAGTAAGGCGAGTTGAGTCTTGGTTGTTGGGCCGCGGCTGCAAGGGTGCAGCACATGGCCAGTAGCAGGGTAAGGATTCTCATGTTATGTTGGTGTGCTGTTGTCCGTTAAAACTGACTGGTTGTGTTTCAGGATGCTGTTCAGTCCGTGAAGGATGAGATCAGGTTGTACCGTATTGTTTCCGATAGCGGGGTGACTGGCAAAAAACGCGGCATCTCCGCCAGAGAGGATGACTTTAATACCCGGAAAGGTTGCCTGTATGAGTTCAATATATCCCTTCATTTCCAGCAGTACACCCAGGAGCGCTCCGTTCTGCAGGGCGGTTTCGGTGCTGTGTCCGATCGGACTGACAGGTATTTTCATTTCTACTTCGGGCAGTCGGGCCGTGAAATGGTTCATGGCCCTGATACGCATGCCAGCTCCGGGAGCGATATTCCCGCCGAGATATACGCCATTTTTGTTCAGAACTTCATACTTGATACAGGTGCCAAGGTCAATCACCAGACAATTTGTGCCGGGGTATAGTGCCCGGGCGCCTGCTACTGCGGCCAGCCGGTCGCGCCCCAGTGTTTCCGGTGTGGAATACTGACTGCTGAAGGGCAGGGATGCGCCGTGTGTGAACTCCAGTACAGGGAATGTAACATTGGAAAAGCAACTGTGCAGGTCGCCGGCGCCGGCTACGTTGCTCCATATTGCGGCGTCGGGACGGTATTTTTCCGACAGCGTATCAATCACTGTTTCCGACAGAGCGGGCACGGTCACTTTTTCCAGCAGTTGTATGCCCTGGAACACACCGATTTTGGTGCGGGAGTTTCCGATATCAATACACAAGTTCATGACCGGGGACAAAGGTCGGTTTTTCTGACAAAAAAAATGCCCCCACAACCAATTCAGTGTGGAGGCAT
>CAIYFY010000111.1 GCA_903925535.1 uncultured Bacteroidota bacterium
CCTTTTCGTCCTCAGTTGCGGGATGGTTTTTGCGCAGCGGTTTTCCAACCTGCCGAAGGCTCAGCTGGCTCAACCGGCAAAGGCAGTTCCTGCCGTGAAGAAACACTTCACCGGTTTTGAGACACACGACGGTCAGTGGGCAGAATCTGTTCCACCGGCAGCCAGCTCTGTACTGGGTATCGTTGGTAACACTGTTTATGACCTTCAGTCAAACGGCGGCTCGGGCCACCGTCTGCACAACTACGGCAACGGTAACCTCTCCGGTGTATTCACGCTCAGCCTGAACTCTTCCGGTTATCCTGACCGCGGTACTGGCTACAACACAGCTAATGGCGGTGTGTGGGGTGCTGCTCCAACTGCCCGTATCGAGAATGCCCGTACAGGCTTTACCAATCTCTCTGTTTCCACTGACGGTACAGAATACACGACTTCTCACCTCGGTGCGGGTAAAATTCGTCTCTCCAAGCGCGCTCCAGGCAGCAGCACATGGGAGCAGATTGATATCCCCAGCCCAACCACAGTACTGTGGAGCCGCCTCGCAGTAGGTGGTGCCGACGGCAAAACTGTACACATGATCACTTCCACCATGCCTACAGGTAATGGCGGTACGAAATTCCAGGGTATGGACGGCGTGCTAATCTACCACCGCTCACAGGATGGTGGCAACACATGGGATATTCAGGGTACACTGCTCCCTGGTATTGACAGCACCACTTTCCTCGGTACTGAAGTTGAAGGATACGCTATTGACGCCAATGGTAATAACGTGGCTATCGCAACAGTAAATACATGGAACGACTGCCTTCTCTACACTTCTACCGATAATGGTACAACATGGGAGAAAAAAGTGGCCAACGACTTCCCGCTCGATCGCTATGTGGTCAACACTGGCTACGATCCTGCTACACTGCCAGTTGACCCGGGTCAGCCAAACAGCATCTATGATATCTTCACTACCGATGGTACTGTGGACGTTATCATGGACGACCAGGGTATCGCGCACATGTTCTATGGTGCCACTTATGTGAACGACTCTATCATTGACGATACAGGCTGGTCTTTCTACCCCGGCACCAACATTGGTATCGTTTACTTCAACAGCCTGATGGACGACAACTCCGGCTTCATCTCCGGATACTGCCCTGACGTTGACAACGACGGCGTTCTGAGCGTTACCGATATCTCCAACTACGGTCTGGGCCTGAGCACACACCCTGCAGGTGCTTACGATGCCAACGGAAACGTATATGTTGTTTACTCTACCGTACACGAGCTGTACGTTGATGCCAACAGCAACTACAACTTCCGCCAGCCATGGATCTGCGCTTCTTCAGACGCTGGTCAGACATGGACTGCACCAAAAGCACTGCTGAACCCGAATCTGCTCGACTCGGACTCTACTGAAGTTCCGTTCCTCGAGTGCATCTTCAACTCTGCAGCCCGCCACGTTGACGACAAGGTACACGTGCTCTTCCAGGCTGACTACTCTCCGCTGACATTCCTCAACAGCCCTGATACAGACACTGAGCCAGGCGACAACAGCATCCGCTACGTTGGATACCCGGCTAACTGGGCACTGACCAATACAGTGAACGTACCAGCTGAATCCATGAAGTTCTCTGTTGTTCCAAATCCGGCCAACGACCGCATCGTACTCCAGTTCAACTCAGACCGCACACAGGAAAGCTGGGTAACACTGTACGATATGCAGGGCCGCGCAGTACGCACGACTGCTCCTGTTACTGTAAGCGCAGGTGAAGGCGTTGTAAACATGAACATCGCAGACATCGCAGACGGTATGTACATCGCCCGCCTGAACATGGGCAACCAGTTTGCTACCCAGAAGGTAGTGGTTAAACACTAATCACTTCTTCGACTGATACTTTGACGGGGTCGGCGGGTAACTGCCGACCCCGTTTTTTGTTTGTACAGATTTACATTAATTTTTTTTGCCGTATTCAAACCAACTATTAAACCAGTGCTGTACTTTTAGGTCCAATGTGTGAGCATGGTTACAGGGATTCGTGCAACCGGCATATTTCACCGCCAAACTTATCATTTATGGCTTCTTTGCAACCTTTTACAGGCCTTTTGGGACAACGGCGCGCAGCGCATCTCCTCCGCCGTACCAGTTATGTATATTCGGCGTCGAAAGTGAACCAGATGGCCAGTCAGACAGCCGCACAGGCCCTTAACTCGCTTCTGATACCATATGGTCTCGCCACCGAACAGCCCATATACGACGACCCGTCCACCACTGCGAACGAAGCAGCTACATGGATTCTCCCGCTCCCTGGTACAGACAATGCCAGTCTGCCCGCCCAGGATTTCGTACTGCGCAGGTATGTAGTAAGCTGGTGGTCCAACGAAGCCATGAGGGATCCGGGTATCGTACACAAGATGATGATTTTCTGGCATCAGTATCTGGCAGTTTCCCTGCAGACCCTCGGAAGCAAACAGTTTTATGATTATTTGTCGCTGCTCCGATGGGGTGCAATTGGCAACTTCAAGAAGCTGGCAACCAAAATGGTTACAGATAATGTCATGCTGTTTTATCTGAACAATCACCAGAACACCGCTACCAATCCCAATGAAAACTTCGCCAGGGAATTCTTCGAGTTGTTTACCATCGGAAAGGGTCCGCAGATCGGTCCGGGAGACTACACCAATTATACAGAAGACGATATCGTGCAGGCTGCCAGGGTTTTCACCGGATTCAGGGCATCCACAGGTCGCACTGTAGTTGACACCGAAACCGGGATTCCGCGGGGCAATACCCTGTTCAGTGCACACGCTACCGGACCGAAGCAGTTCAGCAGCAAATTCCAGAATACAGTTATTCAGGGTGCAACCAATGCAGCAGGCATGTGGACTGAACTGAACAGTTTCGTGAATATGGTATTTGCGCAGGAAGAAACGGCCAAAAACCTGTGCCGCAGATTGTACCGTTACTTCGTCAGCAGGAATATCACCGATGAAATAGAGACAGATATCATAGCTCCGCTGGCTACCAGCCTGATGGCAAACGGATATGAAGTGAAGCCCGTCTTGCTCAAACTGCTGCAGAGCCAGCACTTCTTCGACGAAGACGATTCCGATAACAAGGACGAAATTATTGGCAGTATCATCAAATCGCCGCTGGAACTCGCCTACCAGTCGCTGTCGTTCTTCGGACTGCAGCCGGTGTCCATCTCAACCCAGCCCGCAAACAACTTCAACTTCCACGAGCGCGGCCTCGCCCAGCGCATGTTCACCATGGCCAATTTCAATCCGTTCCAACCCAGTGACGTGGCTGGCTACCCCGGATTTTATCAGCATCCCGACTACAGCAGGGCCTGGTTCAACTCCAGCACTATTATCGCACGGTACAAAGTGCCCACCATGCTGATCAGTGGCAAACTGACCATTGGCGGTTCTGTAAATACCGCACTCGGGGTCAAACTCAACGTAGCACCGTGGCTCAAAAGCGGCAGTGTGGTTACGGATCCATCCGACTCCTGGGTACTCGTTCAGGAACTGCTTCGCTATATGCTCCCCGAAACCGTGGATGCCGACAGGTTCGCCTATTTCCACGATACGGTTTTTCTGGACAACCTGCCTCCGGCCGACTGGACCTACGAATGGGAAAACTACCTGACTACCAATAATGACACCGAGGTGAAGATTCCGCTCGAGCGACTCATCACGGCCATTATGTACTCACCGGAGTACCAGACTTTTTGACAAGTCTCCGGTAAACGATTTTGCATAATTTGCCGTTCTTTTGGTGTACCAAAACGGCAAATTATGCAAAATACCCTTTTTCTCCTGTTATTCATGCTCCTCGGGGCTCCCTCCGCTCATGTAACGGCACAGGAGCACGCAGACTGTATCACCGCCATGCAGATCTGTGAAAAAAAAATCTATCATATTGATCATCTCTCCGGAGAAGGCCGCGATAAATCGGAGGCTGACCTCATTGCCTGCTTCATGGGTAGTGAAAATGACGGACAGGCAGAAGAGAACTCCATATGGATCCGGTTTGAAATAGCAAAGAGCGGAAACCTTACCTTTACTATTACCCCCGACCGGTACGACGATGACCTCGATTTCATCGTTTACCGCCTCACCGACGGCACCTGTAACAATAAAAAAATCGTCCGGTGCAATGCAGCCGGAGATCCCGGCATCGCCGCCGGTACCAGTCCGTGCCTCGGTGAAACCGGACTTCGCGAAGGAGAAACCGACAGCAGTGTGGACGCAGGTTGTAACGATACCGGCGATAATGCCTGGCTGGCCCCTCTTCAGGTCTCGAAAGGAGAGATTTATGTAATCCTGGTGAGCAATGTCAGCTCCCGCGGACCCGGATTTACCATACGTTTTGCCGGAACAGCGTTTATGCCCTGCGATCAGCAAAAGCCGCAGGCCACAGCAGTAAAGAAAAAACCTGCACCCAAACCCGCTGCCCCTCCGGTTGCGAAAAAGACTACCCGACCCGAAAGTATCGGAGGCCGCACCGTGGAAGTCGGTGAAGAACTAAAGGTAAAAAACAGAAAAATCAAACTGAAACTGTGGGACAGCCAGGTGGAAGACGGAGATATAATATCTGTATTTGTGAATGATGCCAAAGTAGTGGATCACCTGCGCCTCAGACTGAAACCGCAGGAATTTGATATTGAACTGCCTCCGGGGAAAGAGCACTATATCACCATTTTTGCAGATGATTTCGGCAAAGCAGAGCCTAATTCTGCCATGATTTCGATTAATGATGGCGTTAAAATACAGGTCATAGATCTGGTGGCCGGCAGAAAAAAACAGGAGAGCGTCCGAATAATTCTGGAGTAAATCCTGTTTGGCACGATACTTGTAACATGATGAGCAGATTTCCACTTAATCCCTCCATACATTCACCTTTAATTCCGGTGTTGATAAAGTTGGCTGGCATCGGATAACCTAATCATCATGACTGTTTATAATCACGACATCCAGGACTTCCCGTCCGGTGTCTCCGGCAAAGTAGAATTGCTCCAAAATGCTCCTAATCCATTCATCGAGATGACGCTTCTCTGGTTCCGTTTACCTGATGCCGCACAAATTATGCTGCGCATTTTTGACTCCAGCGGCAAGGAGGTAAATACCAGGACAGGTCAGTATCAATCCGGTGAGCAACACATTATCCTTCACAGATCTGACTTTCAGGAACCAGGCTTTTATACATGCAGGCTTGAAACACCTTTCGGCGCAGCCAGCAGAAAACTGGTAATGTATTAAGCAGCCGCTGTGATTTAAAAAGAACACTCCTTTTTCTTAATCAGTTATATCCCGTTGAGGTCGCCTGTGGCACGAGCCCTGGCGACTTTTTTTTGTGGTGAACGGAGCTCCCTGTCAACAATACGATACGCGGGATTCCTCTTTGCAGCCACCATACCCGGATCATCGCCAGTTCAAACAGCCCGCGAAAAGATCGCGTTATGCGCCCGACAAACCTCTCTCAAGGCCGCGAAGTTCGGCCAGTCCGCGCATACGGCCGTACAGTGAATAGCCGGGATTTGTTTTACGGTTAGCCGACTGGTCGCCCAGCATCCGGTGACCGTGATCGGGGCGGTACGGAATGGCCAGATCGGTGCGGCCCTCGCGGGCGCGTCGCGCGACCTCCTGCAGAACTGCTTTCATCACGGCAGGCATATTGGCCGAGCCCTCGAGGTGACTGGCCTCGTAAAAGGAGCCGTCGTCCTCCAGTTGCACACTTCTGAAATGAAGAAAATGGATGCGCGAACCGAGTGCATTCACCATATCAGGCAAATGATTATCGGCCCGGGCCCCATAACTGCCCGTACAGAAACAGAGGCCGTTGTATTCGGAATCGTATGCAGCCAGCACAGCCCGCGCATCGGCAGCCGTGGAAACCACCCGCGGCAATCCGAATATGTCGAAAGGCGGGTCATCAGGGTGAATAGCCAGCCGGATACCAGCTTCTTCAGCCACAGGAACTATTTCCTGCAAAAAGAGCACCAGATTGTGCCGTAACCGTGCCGCATCAATACCACGGTAAGTGTCCAGTTTTTCCCTGAATGTTTCGATTGTGTACGACTCCTCCGATCCGGGCAAACCGGCGATGATATTGGCGACAAGCCGGTTTCGGGCGTCTGTACCGGCATTATCGTACCACTCCCCTGCCCTTTTCACCACCTCCGGCGTATAGGACGCCGCTGCATCCGGCCGGTTAAGGATATGAATGTCGAAAGCAGCCACCTCCGTCATGTCAAAACGGAGGGCCTCCGAACCGTCATCCACGACAAATGCCAGATCGGTGCGGGTCCAGTCGAGCACAGGCATAAAATTGTAACACACCACCGGGATACCGCAGGCGGCGGCGTTGCGCAGACTCTCGCAGTAATTGGCGATATAGCGGACATAATCGCCGGTTCTTCGCTTGATATCCTCATGTACAGGGATACTTTCTATGACCGACCAGCGAAGTCCGGCCGACTCGATCATTGTTTTTCTTTCCTGAATGGCATCCTGCGTCCAGACATCGCCGTTGGGCACGTGGTGAAGCGCGGAAACGATACCGGTTGCGCCGGTTTGCCGGATTTCCTGCAGTGTGATCGGGTCGGACGGGCCAAACCAGCGCCATGTTTGTTCGAGCATGATAGTCAGTGTTTCAGGGGGCAAAACTAATCTTCCTCCGCTTCTCTGCGCCTTGACCTGGTATGCACCCTGAGAATTTTTTGATTGTGCCTTTTTACTTCCGCAGAGCCGCGCAGCGACCAGAGCTGGTCGCGGGCCTGCGCATGCGAGCGGGCGAGATTAACGACAGGGGCCGGGTAATCGCCGGTTCCGTACATCAGGGTATCGAGCGGGGTCATCAGCCAGGGCTCGTGCAACAGAGGGAGTGGCAATCCGGCGAGCTCCGGCAGCCATTTTCGGATGAAAACGCCCTCGGGATCGTGCTCCTGCGACTGCTTCACGGGGTTGTAAATACGGATGGTATTCACGCCCATTACCCCTGCCTGCATCTGGAACTGCGGGTAGTGGATACCGGGTTCATAGTCCAGAAACAGTCGGGCGAGGTGGTGGGCGCCTGCCTGCCAGGGCTGCCACAGGTGGTGCGTGAGGAAAGAGACCAGCATGGCCCGCATCCTGAAGTTAAGATAGCCGGTCTCGCGCACGGAGCGCATGCACGCGTCCACGAGCGGAAAGCCCGTCCGGCCCTCCTTCCAGGCAGAAACCAGCATATCATCCTGCTCCGTCCTGACGCCGTCGAAGCCCGGATTCAGGTTGCTGAACTCCATACTGCACGATGCTTCAAACTTCTGAATGAAATGGCTTTGCCAGAACAGGCGACTGACAAACTGCTCCAGGTTCCGGTCGGGTCCGCGCTCCGACATCACTGCGCTGGCTGCATGGAATGCCTGCCGGACGCTCATATTGCCCCATGTTAGGTACGGAGAAATACGGCTGCAGTGATAGCGCGCTGCTTCCGGTTTGGAGATACTGCGCATATACTGCCGGCTCCGGTCGAGCAAAAAGGAGCGCAGATAGGCAGATGCAGCCCGTTCACCGCCCGGCTGCATAGAGGTGGAGGCAGTCCGGATACCCGGCGGCAGCGATTCAATATTCCAGGCCTCGCCGAATCCGGACGGGAGTTCCATACCACGGAAAGCGGACCAGTCAGGTTGATCGGGTGGCGCCTCCAGCCGGCGGCGGTAGTCTGCATCCCAGGTTTTCCTGTGAAGGAGCCTGCGCTGCACACCGTTGGTCTGATACTCATTCCACCGGATACTGTGCTGGCGGGCATATTTGGCCACCCGGAGGTCGCGGTCGAAAGTAACCCGGTTGCCGGTTTCCACACTGGAGAAAATGGTATTGATACGGAGGAAAGGGCGCAGCGCCTCCAGCACCTCCGTGAATTCGGCGTGGAAACTGTACAGTCTGATATGGCGCCGGGCGAGCGTTTCCTGCATTTCTCGAATACTCTGCCACACAAACCGCCAGTGGCGTTCGTCGCTGTCGGGCGCCTCCATCCACGAGGGCTCGAAGCAGTGCAGCAGCAGCACCGGTGCACCTGCGCGGATGGCCTCCTTCAGCGGCTCGTGGTCGTTGAGCCGCAGGTCGCGCTTAAACCAGACTATATTACAGTATTCAGACATCATGGAAGTAAACAATATCCGGGAAAAGAGGTTTTAACTGACTAAAAGAACAGCATGAACAGGACATACGTACTCATCGGCGCCAGTCAGGGCATCGGACTCGAACTGGCAAAGCAACTCACCGCCGACGGACACCGCGTGGTGGCCCTCAGCCGCCATCCGGGTGGACTGGCCGACCTGCCCGGAGTGGAATACCATGCATTCGATGTACTGCAGGATGAATTTCCGGCGGCCGTTCTGCCGGCGGAGATACACGGACTGGCCTACATGCCCGGCAGTATCAATCTCAAGGGATTTAATACCATTAAACCGGAGCAGTTCAGGGATGAGTTTGAAATTAACTGCGTGGGCGCCATCCGCTGCATACAGGCTTCCCTGAAGACACTGAAACAGACGCCGGGTGCATCCGTGCTGCTGTTCAGCACCGTGGCGGTAGGCGTGGGCATGCCTTTCCACGCCGGAATAGCTGCGGCCAAGGGCGCCGTGGAAGGCCTTACGCGCGCGCTAGCGGCCGAGCTGGCCCCGCAGGTGCGCGTGAACTGTATCGCTCCTTCCCTCACAAACACCCCGCTGGCTGCACGCCTCCTGAACACCGAAGAAAAAATGGCCGCAGCGGCTGCGCGTCACCCGATGAAGAAAGCCGGCGACCCCGCAGAAATTGCCGCACTGGGCGCTTTCCTGCTGTCACCCTCCGCCGCCTGGATTACCGGACAAATCATGCACGCTGATGGCGGAATGAGCACACTCAAGGTATGAAAAACGTAAAAAAAGAACACCTTCCAACCAAAATATGCCCGGTTTGTCAGCGCCCCTTCACCTGGCGGAAAAAATGGGAAAAGGTATGGGAGGAGGTGAAGTATTGCAGTGACGGGTGCCGGAAGAAAGGGCTCAGGTAAGAGGCAGTTACATGTACATGGCTTCTGCAGGAATATTCATTTTATAAAAATTTCTGCGGAAAGAGGCAGTATAAACACAAAAAATTTGTTAAAAATATTTTGTTTTAAAAAATGAAGAATATATTTGCACCATGACTTCTGCAATCGTAGTAGCAGCCCACTTCATTGAACTTGGTCTTGAACAAAGCAAGACTGTCACCCCTATGAAGTTGCAGAAACTGATATATCTCGCTCACGGCATCCACTTAGCGCGATTTGATACTCCTCTGATAAATGAAGATATAGAGGCCTGGAGTTATGGCCCGGTTATCCGGACTATTTACGACGTATTCAAATCCTGGGGTAATCAGCCCATCACAGAGATTCCCGAATTTGAGGTTCGTATCGGAGGAAAATTATTCCGCTCACACCTTGGCTCACTTACAGTGGATGAAATGGATACGATAAAACTCGCCTGGGAAATTGGCGGGGAACTGACAGGCCCACAGCTTTCCAATTGGTCTCATTCAATAGGCTCTCCCTGGGAAATGACTTATAAAATTGGAGGGAATAAAAAAATAGAGAAAGATACCATAAAGAATTATTTCATCTCCACCATGAAAATCGGGGCATGAGCAATAAAGGTGAAACCAACATCAAGGATATCCAAAAAGTTATTCTTGAATCAAGTCCACCCGAGCCTGATTCAGATGTCAGAGTAGATTTGGAGCGTGAACGTCTTGAAATAGAGCGACTCAGAACCGAACTTAATAGCCTGAAAAATGATATTACTGCGAGGCAGATATATGCGGGTCTGACATATCTTCTGGTTATTTTGTGGTTGGGTTTAATCATCTGGATAATCATTGCCACCGGAAGCGGCTGGTACAGGCTCTCTGATACCGTTTTGGTCGCCCTGATTACCACTACCACATTGAATGTACTTGGGTTGTTTCTTGTTGTTACCCAATATTTATTTCCAAAGAAATAGCATCTGCTGAATATCAATGCGCTCGTCATTCAGTGACTCCCTATTCTTTCATGCCCCCGATACAAGAACTGTCACACCCCCGTCCAGGCCGAAAAACCGCCATCTACCGGTATCACTGTACCTGTCACAAAGCGTGACGCATCCGAACACAGCCATACGCAGGTGCCAATCAGCTCCTCCGGAACGCCAAAACGGCGCAGGGGGGTGTTTCTGATGACGTGATCGCCCCGCTCTGTCAGCGTGCCGTCCGGATTGGTCAGCAAAGCCCGATTCTGCTCGGTGATGAAAAATCCGGGCGAAATGGCATTCACCCGAATCCCCTCCCCGAACTTGAGCGCCGCCTCTACGGCCAGCCAGCGGGTAAAGGCATCAATCCCTGATTTCGCGGTGGAGTAACCCGCCACCCGTGTGATTGCCCGCGTGGCGCTCATGGAGGATATGTTGAGTATCACGCCCTGTTTCCTCGCAGCCATCGCCCTGCCGAATACCATGGATGGCAGTACAGTCCCATCGAGGTTGAGGTTCAGTACCTGTTTGAAGTTTTCAAACGAATGATGATCGAAGAAATTCTCCTGCGGCCCGACTGTCCCACCCGGAATGTTGCCACCGGCGCCGTTGATCAGTATGTCAATTTTTCCCCACGCGTCGAGTACGCGGGCGCACGCGACCTCAAGGGCAGGCTGATCGAGTACGTCGGCCTGCAAGATCATTGCCTCTCCCCCGCCGGCAGTGACAGCTGCTGCGGCAGCTTCCAGGCTGTGGAGGGTACGGCCGAGCAGGGCCACCCGAACACCGCGACCGGCGAATTCCCTTGCCAGGGCGCTGCACAGGATGCCGGAACCGCCTGTAATTACTGCTACCTTGTCACGCAGGTCGAAAAGAGGGTCGTAAGTCATTTATAAATCTGCTTTTTTTATTTCGGGTACCAGCAACCGCATGACGAACCACGCACACAGATAGGCGGAGCCGCTGATGATGAACATGATGAAGTAGCCGGTCTGTATGTGCCCGAGTCCCTTGTAGTAGTCGAACAGGTACCCGGCTGATTTGGCGATAATCACCGCTCCGAGGGTGCCGGTGAGTCCGCCAAAGCCGGTGACGAACCCCACGGTACGGCGCGGAAACATATCGCTGACGGTTGTGAAGATGTTGGCGCTCCACGCCTGATGCGCCGCTGTGGCCAGTCCGATCATCAGCACGCTGAACCACATGTTGTACTCGCCCAGCGCCTGCGCCGCCACAACGGGGGTCGCGCAGCACGCGTATATGAGCATGGAAGTGCGTCGCGCGCGCGAAACCGGCCAGCCCAGGTTGGCGAGTCGCAGCGGCAGCCAGCCACCCAGCAGACTACCGGCGATGGCGATGATGTACACCACGGCCACAGGGGCAGACAGTCCGGTTTTCGAGAGTCCGTACTGCTCTTTCAGGAAGTCGGGCAGCCAGAACAGATAAAACCACCAGATTCCGTCGGTCATGAATTTCCCTGTGCCGAACGCCCAGGTCTGCCGCAGGGAGAGGATCTTTCTCCAGCTGACAGGTGTTGTATCTGCTTCTTCCGGCTCGCGGTCGGCGTCGCTCTGAATGTAGTCGAGTTCCTGCCGCGACAGGCGTTTTTGCCGCGCAGGGGTGTCGTAGTACCTGTACCAGAAAAACAGCCAGATCAGTCCGGCAGCGCCCACAATGAGAAAAGCCCCTCTCCAGCCATACGCAAGGGCGATAAAGGGCACGATCAGCGGGGCGATGATGGCTCCGGCATTGGTACCGGCGTTCAGCACCCCGGTAGCAAAGGCGCGCTCTTTTTTCGGGAACCACTCTGATACCGCCTTGATGGCCGCCGGGAAATTGCCCGCTTCCGTGATGCCGAGTCCGATGCGGGCGAGGATGAGCCCGAAATGGGTGCGGGCGAAAAAGTGCCCCATCGCAGCGGCGCTCCAGGAGAGCAGGGAAAGTGCATACCCGGTTTTGGTGCCCAGGCGATCAATCAGTCTGCCAGCCAGCACATTGGCGAGGGCATACGACAACTGAAAAGCCACCGTCACATTCGCGTAGTCGGTCTTGGTCCAGTTGAACTCGGCATCCAGGTATTCTTTTACCAGACTGATGACGGCGCGGTCGAGGTAGTTCACCGTGGTGGCAAAAAAGAGCAGCGCGCAGATGGTCCAGCGATATTTTCCGGTCATATTCAGGGATTAAAAAGGTTTGAAAGGCTTTTTCCCGGCCATCACTTCCTGTTTCGCCGGGTCGAAGGTCACACGCATGCCCGTGCGCCAGGCGGCATTTGCCATGATATTGGCAATGGAGTGCTGATATCCCGCTTCCACCGGGGCATTGGGCTGTTTCCTGTTCCTCACGCACTCCATCCAGTTTTTAACGTGGTTGAAAGTCAGGACATCTGAGCCCGTATTGGCAGCAGTTACCACTCCTGTTCCTTCGATTTTTCTGGGCGCCAGCAGGTTGGGTTTCATACCCATGGCGGCAGCTTCCTCTTCACGCAGTCCGCCGCGGTCGCTGATTTCATTGGTGTCCAGATTAATCATGCCCGCGTTGGAGTAGTACAGTTCTTTGGTGTCGCCCGCCGAGTTGGAAAAGCGGGAGGTGAACTGCACCTGAAATCCGGAAGCGGGGTCGTCGGCCGGACCGTAATCGAACACAACCGTGAGTGTATCGGCGTTGGTGCGGCCGTCTTTCCACTGGTAAATACCGCCATTGGCCACGACACTGCGCGGGTGCTGCAGTCCGGAAAACCAGTGCACCGTATCAATCTGGTGACTCATCCACTGTCCGGGAATACCCGATGAATAGGGCCAGAACAGGCGGTATTCCACATATTTTCGCGGATCAAAGGGCTCGTAAGGGCGGTTGGCCAGAAACCGCTTCCAGTCCACATCGGTCTTCTTCAGGTTGTTCACCAGATTCGGACGCCTCCAGCGCCCCGGCTGGTTCACGTTCCACATCAGTTCCACCATGACGATGGGCCCGAACTGACCCGACCGGATAAATTTTGCCGCCTCGTGGTAATTGTCTCCACTACGGCGCTGAGAGCCTATCTGGACAATCTTTCCGCTTTTCTGGACAGCTGCGAGCACGGCGCGGGCGTCGTCCATGGTTTCAGCGAGCGGTTTTTCGGTGTAGGCGTCGCAGCCGGCATTCACCGCCTGTATGGTGTGTACAGCGTGCTGAAAATCAGCTGTACTGATGAAGACGGCATCGGCCACGCGCGCGTCGTACAGCGCTTCATTATTTTCAAAAACCTGTATCTCAGTGCCGAGTTTCTCCTTCAGATGGGCCATTCCGGCATCGCGACGAAGGTTCCAGATATCGGAGAGTGCCACAATTTCAAAGTTCATCTCCTTGCTCAGGGTGGCAAACGGCGGCAGCAGCGAGTTTTTAAAGCGATCGGAAAAACCGACCACCCCTACCCTGACACGGTCGTTGGCTCCGAGGATGCGGGCGTAACTTTTGGCGCTGAACGCCAGGGCGCCGCCCGTAACGATGGCGCTGTTTCGGATGAATTGTCGTCTTGTACTCATGATTTTGACTTTATTTTGATGCTGCGGAAACTGACCTGATCGCCATGGTCCTGCAGCAGGATCGGGCCGCGGTCATTCATGCCGAACCCTTCCCATTTTTCATATTTGCTCCGGGCAACGAGTGCCCTGAATATATTCGATTTGCGCTCGTATTCTACCACTTTGAAGCCATTGAGCCAGTGCTGAACGGTGTTGTCGGACAGCACAACGATTCGGCCCTGGTTCCACTCGCCGGGTTTCCGCTGAAAACGCTTTTCAGGTTTGTACGAGGGTATCAGGTCGTACAGACTGGCCAGGGTGCGGTTGCCCACCACCCCCTGTTTTGCATCGGGATGCTTCTCGTCGTCGAGAATCTGGTATTCGAGGCCAATGCCCGACTTGCCGCCGGAGTCGTAGTCTTCATTCACGAAATATTTCACCCCGGAATTGGCGCCCTCGGTCAGTCTGAACTCAAAAACGAGCTCAAAGACGCCGTACTGCTCCGTTGTGACGATATCATTTCCGGTTTCACTGCCATCGCTGGGACTCACCTGAATGACGCCATCCTGTATGGACCAGCGCCGGTCGGGCATTTTGTCTGAATGGACACCGCGCCAGCCTGTGAAGTCGGTGCCGTTGAACAGCAGCTGGTAGCCCTGTGCTGCTTCCTGGTCAGACAGGTTGTTGGGAATCAGATTCACCACAGGAATCTGGTCGGGCGCGCTGGCTGCGAGGTCTCTGGTTTGAATACGGATATGCCGCCAGCGGATCTGCATCCCCTCTTTCATTTCACCGTAGATACTGTGTACCTGCAGGGCAATGAACCCGCGGGGAGTCATGTCGTCCACCAGATGCGCAACGGGCACGCCGTTGACCCAGGTTCGCAACACATTTCTGATGGCTTCAATGCGGTATTTGTTCCATTGACCGTGCCGGAATGCCTGTTTGGCCGCCGGATTGAGTTCGGGGATATAGAGCCAGTCGCGGCGCCCCTCGTCGTAAATACCGCCGGACCAGGCCCTCGGCGAAGGGTCAATTTCCATCTGATAGCCATGAACCCGGCCTTGCTGATAATCGGGCAGCGACAAGCTCCGGAACTGAATCCCCGAGTTCATCTTGTCGTCCACCAGCAATTCCAGTTCCAGGATAAAATCGCCATACTCCTCGTTAGTGCATAGAAAAGAGTTGGGTGTGTTGGCCACCGTTGTGCCGACAATACAGCCATTTTCAACCGAATAGGCCGCTTTGCCGTTCTTTTGATTCCATCCTTTGAGCGTTTTCCCGTCGAAGAGCGAAATCCATTGCGGCTTGCCGGCGAGAAGCGGTTCTGACAGACACAGCACGACCAGAAAAGAGTACAGATACCTCATGAAATGATATTTACGAGCGAATGTAGGGCAAGGCGCACAAATATCATTTATCGCACTACCTTTACTTTACCAATATTTCTGTCAGTTATGCAATCAGAAGGCAAAACAACTAATGCCGGGGCATTCAGGTCGTTCATGGGCGACGATTTTCTGCTCGAAAACGATGTTGCCGCCGCGCTTTATCACGACTATGCGGCCGGGATGCCCATTATTGACTATCACTGTCATTTGTCGCCCGCCGATATTGCTTCAGACCGTGTATTCGGGAACGTGACCGAAATATGGCTGCAGGGGGACCATTACAAGTGGCGTGCCATGCGGGCCAACGGTATTCCGGAGCACTATATCACAGGCGGGGCCACCGACCGGGAGAAGTTTGAAAAATGGGCACAAACAGTGCCTGCTACCCTGCGCAATCCGCTGTATCACTGGACGCACCTTGAATTGCGGCGCTATTTCGGAATCAGCGACCTGCTGAATCCGTCCACCGCCCCGGCTATTTACGAAGCCTGCAACCGGCAGCTGCCAGCGTTGAGTGTGCATACCATCCTTCAAAAAATGTCGGTGCAGGTTGTTTGCACCACAGACGACCCTGCTGACGACCCGATATTCCACCGGACAGCAGCAAACAGCAGCGGAACGCAGGTATTCCCGTCATTCCGTCCCGACAGGGCCATTCTGATAGAGTCGGCATCATTTACCGGCTACCTGGAACAGCTGGGAGTACAGGCGGGTATCGCCATTCACTCATTCGACACCCTGGAGGAAGCGCTGAACAGGCGTATGGACTATTTCGGGGCGCTGGGTTGCCGTCTGTCAGATCACGGACTGGAGCGAATGTATGCGGCGCCGTTTACCATTAGTGGCGCCGACAGCATCCTCCGGAAACGGCTATCCGGGCTGGAGCTGACGCAAGAGGAAGCGGAGGAGTACCAGTCGGCCCTCCTGTACGTGCTCGGGCGCGCGTACGCCCTGCGCGGATGGACGCAGCAGTTCCATCTGGGGGCACAGCGCAACAACAACACCCGCCTGCTTGGCACCGTTGGCGCCGATGCAGGCACCGACAGCATCGGCGACGAGCGGCAGGCATGGCACCTGGGCCGGTATCTGGATTCGCTGGACAAAGACAAGATGCTGGCAAAAACCATTCTGTACAACCTGAATCCGGCATACAACGAGGTATTTGCCACCATGGCGGGCAATTTCAACGATGGCAGTGTGCCGGGTAAAGTGCAGTGGGGCAGCGCGTGGTGGTTCCTCGACCAGAAAGACGGCATGGAAAAACAGCTTGACACCCTGAGCCAGATGGGGCTGCTTTCGCGGTTCGTGGGCATGCTGACCGACAGCCGGAGTTTCCTGTCTTTTCCGCGGCACGAGTATTTCAGAAGGATACTATGCAACCTGATTGGCCGCGACGTGGTGCGGGGCGAATTACCTGCCGATCTTGAGCTGCTGGGAGGCATGGTGCAGGATATTTGCTATAATAATGCTCAGCGATACTTCAACTTTCCGGTAAAATGAAAATAATCTGTTTTGGAGAAATCATGCTCAGGCTGAGTCCGGCGGCGGGAAAACGACTGGTACAGGCGGAGCAATTTGACGTGGTGTACGGAGGCTCAGAGGCCAACGTGGCTGTTTCACTGGCGATACTCGGGCACGACAGCTGGTTCGTCACCCGGAATCCCGACAACCCTCCCGGGCGTGCGGCACTGGGTGCCCTGTCGAGATACGGCGTGCAGACAGGTAAAACAGTTTGGGGAGGCGACCGGCTGGGTATCTACTTCCTCGAGCCAGGAGCGGGGTTGCGGGGTAGTCAGGTCATCTACGACCGCTCCGGATCCGGCATGGCCACCCTGCAGCCCGGTATGATCAACTGGCACGAGGCGCTGGCCGGTTGCGACTGGTTTCACTGGTCGGGAATCACCCCGGCTCTGTCGCAAAGTGCCGCGGACGCCACCCTGGAAGCCGTCATTACTGCACGCGAATTGGGAATACAGATATCCTGCGACCTGAACTACCGCGAAAAACTGTGGAAATATGGCAAAAACCCGGCTGAAATAATGCCCGGGCTGATGCAGCAATGTACCGTCATACTGGGCGATCCGGACACTTTTGATCTTTATTCGGGTGTAAAAGGCGCGTCAGATGACGAGTTACTGCGTGAATTTGCTGCAAAACATCCGGGGGTTGAATTCATTGCCATGACCAGGAGAGAAGGCTTCACTGCTACCCACAACACCTATCAGGGAATTCTGTGGCATAATGGCGCGATTTACACATCCGGAGTTTACGATCTGCCCGATATGAGCGACCGCATCGGTGGCGGAGATGCCTTCATGGCCGGACTTGTTCACGGACTGAGCCGCGGGAGCGAACACCTGCAGGAAACGATTGAATTTGCGGCGGCGGCAGCAGCGCTCAAGCACTACATTGCCGGTGATTTCAATTTGAGTACAGAAAAAGAGATAAAAGGGCTGATGAACGGGAATAAAGGAGGGAAAGTGAGTCGGTAATTAAAGAGTCATCTTAAACGACTTCGGGCATGACATTTTCATGCGGGATTTCCCTTCTTTAAGTCGGAATTACCAATTAGCGCACATCACCTGAAAGAAAGATGGATATATGCAAGTGGTGCATATCAGGCATTTCAGGCAGAAAGGTGTGCGCCTACTTTCCTCTCATCCTGGCAGCTGCATACCGCTGGAAGCGCACAGCATTCACTTTGTGTGCAGAAAGCGTTTCAGCAAAGGTATGCGTACCTGATTCGTCAGGTTTGGCGCAGAAGTACAGGTACTTGTGCTTTTCATGATTCAGTACGGCATCAATACTCGGAATGGAAGCCATGCTGATTGGACCCGGCGGGAGTCCTTTGTACATGTAAGTATTGTAGGGCGAATCAAATCCGGTGTGTTTCTGCGTCACGCGGTGTGTGGCGAAATCACGGGTGGCAAACACACAGGTCGGATCGGCCTGCAGTCGCATATCAATACGGAGGCGGTTCAGGTAAACACCTGCGATTCGCGGTTTTTCGTCATTGTTATTGGTTTCTCTTTCCACAATAGACGCAACCGTATAGATTTCATCCGTCGAAAGTCCCATTTGTGCAGCCCGCTGCTCTCTGCCGTTTTTGGCCCAGAAAGAATCGTGTTCTTTTACCATGCGATCCAGGAATCCCTTTGCATCGGTATTCCAGTACATCTCGTAGGTATTCGGAATAATTACCGAGATGAGTGTTTCATGCGTCAGGTTGTACTGCTCCAGGTGTTTGTCGTTGTGAAACAGGCGAATCAGCGAAAGAGAGTCGGCCTCCAGAAACTGCGATACCTTTCCAGCCACATCCTCGGGCAGGCGCATGGTGGTAAGCACCAGTTTTACAGGCGCCTGCGGACCGCTGCGCAGGTGCTGAATGAGCTGCTTGTTTGTCCAGCCGGGCTTTACCTCGTACCGGCCGGCGCGCATCACATCCTTTTTGTAGTTCATCTGGGCTGCGAGCCAGCGGAAATTGGCCTCGTCGCGGATGAAGCGACCTTTTCTCAGTATTTTCACGACATCTTCAAATGAAGAGCCCGTTGGTATGTAAACATAGGGATCGGTAATATCCGTGGCTACCGAAGGCACTAATGCACCCTGGATGGGTTGCCAGGCGAAGTAACCGCCGGCAACGACAAGTGCTACAGCCGCAATAATGATATTACGGCGCGTGAGAAATGAAAACTTCATGGTAATTGACTGAAACGGGGGTATCGTGAGGTACATGATGGCTAGTGTTTCAGGTTCTTCGCAAAGAAACCGAGCAGGTCGCCCACGGTTTCTCTGAGATCCTTCCTGTTCACTACCAGATCTACAAATCCATTCTCAAGCAGAAATTCCGCAGTCTGGAATCCCTCCGGAAGGTCTCTTTTAATAGTTTCACGTATTACTCGCGGACCGGCAAAACCGATGAGTGCCTCCGGTTCGGCCAGATTGATATCTCCCAGCATGGCAAACGAAGCTGTAACACCACCGGTGGTCGGGTCAGTCATCAGCGAGAAGTACGGGAGCCCTGCTTTGGCCATGAGCGTAAGCTTGGCGCTGGTTTTTGCCATCTGCATCAGAGAGAATGCACTTTCCATCATACGGGCACCACCCGATTTGGAGATAATCATGAGTGCGGAGCCCGATTCGAGGGCGTGATCAATAGCCAGGGATATTTTTTCACCCACCACAGAACCCATGGAACCTCCGATGAAACGGAAATCCATGGCAGCAACCACCAGCGGGCGTCCGTGTACGTTTCCGGCGCCGATAGCGAGTGCATCGTTCAGTCCGGTCTTCTTCCGGGAATCTTCCAGACGCTTGTCGTAGGGCTTCAGATCCTTGAAATTCAGGAAGTCAACGGAAATAAGATCATCGTGGAGGGTAACGTAGTCCTGATCGTCAAAAAGTATCTCGAAATACTCTTCAGAGCCGATCGGCGTATGCCAGTCGCACTTTGGGCACTTGTAGAAGTTGTCGCGCAATTGCTTGGTAGTAGAAGTTTCCTTGCATTTTTTGCACTGAAACCATACGCCCTCGGGTACGTCTTTCTTGTACTTGGTAGCCGTGGTGATACCTTCGCGCAGTCGTTTGTACCAGCTCATATCGTTTTGTTGTTGTAATGCAGCGTGTGTTCCGCAATCGGGGGCAAAGATAATTTACATATTGGTGCCAGTCACATATTTTTTACACGCTCCAGTATCCGAGGTATTTCAGGAACAGCTTTACCAGATTTTCGGCATCCGAAATAGCGCGGTGGTGTTGTCCTGTGAACAATATCTGCTCCATTTCCACCGCTTTTTTTAGTCCCGGAGCGCTTTTCATCCGCTTCATCAGTCTGTACTGTTCTTTCAGATTGACGTGGCTGTCGGTCCATTCGTGTTCCAGCCTGTGCATCCTGCAGTCGCTGGCAAACATCTTTTTATCGAAACCGCCCCACGAACACAGCATGTAGTCTTCCTCGAATACCCTGCCCCAGTCCCAGAACTCCTCGATTACATCCGGAAAATACCGCGCCCTGTTCACATCATCCTGCTCAATTCCAGTCAGATTCCTGCAAAAGGGCGATAAAATCGGGTGTGCCAGCGGACGAATGAACCGGTTGAATTTACCGCGCACCTCCCCGTACTCATTGATTTTATATGCACCGATTTCTATGGTTTCCTGCACGTAGCCGGGCGGCTGATTTTCCCAGCAGGTGGCTTCCAGATCGTAAATGATGTAGTTCATGACTATTTACAGAGGTTCAGCGCAGACCAGTCAGACGCAATAGGTACCAAATGAATAATCGCCACTTTTGTTTTTGGGTATGGTAAAAAATTTGCTTTTCCAACTCATTTTCAACTGCTGCAGTGGCCGGGTGTAGCAAGGGGAACGGCATACTGCCTGCCCGAACCTGCTGGTGCCGGAGTCTTGCCTTGGTATTGGTGGCATCAATATCGCCCACTCCTACATTCTCTACCAGATTTACTTTGGGGATGATACACAGCCCGTCGAATCTCAGGATGGAGTAAAACCACGCATAGGCCCAGGAGTTGTTTTCCTCCCAGCTGGTAGCGTAAAACTTGTCCATCATGTAGGCCTGTGCCATGCTCCCGGGTATGAGCGCACGCACGCGATTCTGCTCGTCGAATGCCTCCAATCCGTCGAGGTCAGGGGACATTTTCACCCACGCCCGGCTCCAGGAGGCCCAGCCCCATACCAGACTGAACCGGGAGAAGAAGTAGCTGTCTGCGAGGTGTCTGGTGTGCTTTTCGGCCACATTGGAACCGGCGATGTGCATGATACGATCATCATTCCGGTACTTCAGGAGCAATTCCTCGCAGTAAGGGAAGAAAGTGGGATCCGGCAGACAATCGTCTTCCAGTATAATACCGTATTCTTCATTGAAAAAAAACCAGGTCAGCGCATCCTTTACCCCATCGCGCAGTCCCCAATTATGCTCTCTGAACAGGGTGTGCACTTCGCAGGGCCAGTCAATACCGCGCACCAGCATTCGACATGCTTCCGTATGCAACACATCCTCCTCTCTGCCCTTGCGCGGGCCGTCCACGTGCACATACACGCGCTCAGGCCTGACGGCGCGAACCCGTTCCATAACGGCCGCTGCATGGCCTGGGCGATTGAAGAACAAAAGGAGAACGGGCGTTTGCATGATATACGAGCTTGTTCAGGATTCTCTGCCGTTGGCAAAAACAGGCTGATTTTTTGTCAGTTTTTGCATTTTTGAAGGCGCATAGCCGGAGCTACGTAACTGAAAAAAGGTGAAAAATGGCGAAAAATGAGCCGTTTTTGACTCGGTGAGGGAATCCTGAACAAGCTCTGAAGAAAAGTGGTTATTTTCGCCGCAAATATGAGCAATTCAGCTGAATCACGGCAGCCAAATGTGCTGCTCGTAACAACTTATCCCCACGGAGGCGCCGGAACTGCCTGCCGCCGCCTGCAAACTGCCCTGCAAAAATCGGGCGTAAATGCCAGTCTGCTGACTCAAAAAGATGTGAGCGGCCGTTTCAACTTTATCGCCGAGCGACTGACTTTTCTTCCCTGGGAACGCGATAAATCGGTGCGTTTTTCCTTCTCACTGGCTAATTTCGGCACCGATATCAGCAGGCACCCGCTCGTGCAACAGGCCGATGTCATTCACCTGCACTGGTGGAATCAGGGATTTCTCTCGCTCCGAAACCTGGAAGCGCTCGGTCGCTCCGGCAAGAAAATCGTCTGGACGCTGCACGATATGTGGGCCTTCACAGGAGGATGCCACTACGACTGGGGCTGCGGGGGGTTCGGCGATTCATGCGGGAATTGCCCGTACCTGCGTTTCCCCTCGGAAAAAGACCTGTCGAACCAGGTGTGGAAACGGAAAAAAAGCCTTTACCCCGCCGGAATGGAAATTGTTACCTGCAGCAAGTGGCTGGCCGGACAGGCCCTTTCAAGCAGCCTGCTGGGTAACTATTCCATCACCGATATACCGAATCCGATTGATACGGATCAGTTTAAGCCGGCCAGTCCGGCGGAAAAACTGGCATTCCGCGAGCGGTTCGGACTGGCGCCCGAAACGCGACTCATCCTGTTCGCCGCCATGAATATTAAAAATCCGTTCAAGGGGTTTACTTACTTCCGGGAGGCCCTGAACGAACTGAAGGATCTGGAAAATACGGCAGTAGTGGTGGTCGGAAAGAGTGAACCCGCCGATTTTGAAGGGGTCACATTGCCACTCGTTCAGCCCGGACTGATACAGAATGCATCGGAGATGGCGGCCGTTTATGCAGCCTGTGACGTGTTTGTCATTCCGTCGCTGGAGGAAAATCTGCCAAACACCATCATGGAGAGTCTGGCATGCGGAACCCCGGTTGTGGGCTTCAGGGTGGGTGGCATCCCGGAAATGGTTGAACACGGGATTACCGGACTGGTATCGCCAGCCAAAGACAGCCGGCAAATGGCCCGCGATATCAGGCAGGTGCTGGATGAACCTGAAAAACGGGCAGTCATGGGCAGGAACGCCCGCAACAAGGTACTCACCGAATACGCAGAACCGGTCATTGCACGCCGTTATATGGAAGTTTACCAGCGGTAAATTCCCGAACATGCCCTTATCTTTGTCGCCACAAAACAAGCATTGCTATGTCCAGAAAAGACGAATTCACCGCGGAAATACAGTCAGGATATAACTTTTCAGGCTCCTCTATTGTACTGGGAGGTGCCATGATTGATGCAGAAGCCATACCCGGACTGCAGGTAAAGGTCCCGCTGCGCACCATGAACCGCCACGGACTCATCGCCGGTGCCACCGGTACAGGTAAAACCAAAACCCTGCAGGCCATCGCCGAACAGCTGGCCGGCAACGGAGTGCCCTGTCTGCTTATGGATATCAAGGGTGATTTGTCAGGGGTGGCTATGCCCGGCACGGAGAACCCGAAAATCATGGAAAGGGCAGGAAAAATCGGCATCAACTGGAAACCAACGGGCAACTCCGTGGAATTCCTCACGCTGTCGGGTGAGAAGGGAGCCCGCCTGCGCGCCACCATCAGCGAGTTTGGCCCGGTACTGTTCAGCCGTATCCTCGGACTGAACGACACGCAGGGCGGTGTCATAGCTGTGGTATTCAAGTATTGCGACGACAAAGGGTTGCCTCTCCTCGATCTCAAGGATTTCAAAAAAGTGCTCCAGTATCTGGGCAATGAAGGAAAAGCAGAAATAGAAGCCGAATTCGGACAGTTTTCGGCTGCCACCGCCGGTACTATTCTCCGGAAAGTGGTGGAAATGGAACAGCAGGGCGCCGACCTTTTCTTCGGTGAAACTTCTTTCGCCGTAAGCGATCTGGTCAGGATGGACGAAAACGGACGCGGAGTGATCAACATCGTACGCCTCACCGATATTCAGGACCGTCCGAAGCTGTTCAGCACTTTTATGCTGCAGATGCTGGCCGAGATTTATGCCTCCTTCCCCGAAGAGGGCGATATGGAACAGCCCAAACTCTGTATCTTCATTGACGAGGCGCATCTGGTGTTTCAGGAGGCCACGCCGGCGCTGATGCAGCAACTGGAAGCCATTATCAAGCTGATCCGCTCAAAAGGCGTGGGTATTTACTTTATTACTCAAAACCCCGCCGATATTCCGGACAGTATTCTCGCACAGCTGGGCCTCAAGGTACAGCATTCCCTCCGCGCTTTTACGGCCAAGGACAGAAAAGCCATCAAACTGGCCGCGGAGAACTACCCCGTCAGTAAATATTATGAAACGGAAGATTTGCTCACGGCACTCGGTATCGGCGAGGCCATCGTGAGCGTGCTCAATGAAAAGGGTATCCCCACTCCCCTCGCACACACGCTCATGCGCGCACCCGAGAGCCGGATGGACGTACTTACCCCGTCTGAAATTGACACCATCATCGAACGCTCGGCGATTGCCAGGAAATACAACCAGGAGGTTGACAGAGAGAGCGCTTACGAGATTTTGAACCAGAAAATAGCTGAAGCGCAAGAAAATCAGCCCGAGCCGCAACAAAAAGGCGGTTCAACTGTCCGTAAGGAGAAAGAAGAGCCCGGCATGCTCGAAACGCTTGCCAAAGATCCGCTCGCCCGCCAGATTGGCCGCACGGTAGCCCGCGAACTTACCCGCGGACTGCTCGGCGTACTCGGACTGGGCGGCGCTTCAAGAAAAAGCTCCTCCAAAAGCTGGTTTTAACCCATGAATGGTTTCAGATTCTCCGACTACAAACCCGATCCGAACGAAAGCGTTTTTGATCGCCTTTTCAAGCTGTTTCAGGAACTGATGCTCTATTCCTCCGGGAATGTGGCCCAGGCTCTGTCGTGGCTCAACGACCTCGACCGACGGTACAAACTAACCACGCCGGAATATGGGCTGGGCGATTTCATTCAGGAGCTCCGCGACAGGGGCTACATACGCGACGACGACAGCGAGGGCGGACAGGGCGCTACCGCCAAACTCGAAATCAGCCTTCGGCAAAAGAGCCTGGATGATATTTTCGGAGACCTGAAAAAAGCCAAAAGCGGCAAACACAATACCACGGTAATCGGCCGCGGCGATGAGCATACCGCAGATATCAAACCGTACGAGTTCGGCGACAGTCTGGATAATCTGGCCGTCACCAACTCGCTGCACAACGCCTATATCAACCACGGCATTGACGAGTTCAAGCTCACGCAGGATGATCTGGAGGTACACGAAACCTACTATCAGAGCCAGATGTCGTCTGTGCTCATGATAGATATTTCACACTCCATGATTCTTTACGGGGAAGATCGCATCACGCCGGCCAAAAAGGTTGCCCTGGCACTGGCAGAGTTCATCAGAACCCGTTTCCCGAAAGATACCCTCGACATCATCGTGTTCGGCGACGACGCGTGGCCCATAGAACTGCAGGAAATACCCTATCTTGAGGTAGGTCCGTATCATACGAATACCGTTGCCGGACTCGAACTGGCCATGGATATCCTGAAAAAACGGCGCAACCAGAACAGGCAGATTTTCATGATAACCGACGGGAAGCCCACCTGCCTGAAAATCGGGAAAAAATACTACAAAAACTCGTTCGGACTCGACCGGAAGATCGTGAACAGGTGCCTGAACCTGTCCATGCAGTGTAAAAAACTGAATATTCCCATCACCACTTTCATGATCGCCCGGGATCCATATCTGGTGCGGTTTGTGGAGGCATTCACCCAGACCAACGGCGGCAAGGCGTTTTACTCATCGCTCTCCGGACTGGGCTCGTTCGTGCTGGAAAACTACAAGCGCCGCAAGAAGCGCTAAACAATACAAGATGTACACATTACTCATCACCATCGTCATCGGGCTCTTTGTGGCCATGCTGTTTGTAAACCTGTACTTCAGAGCCAAAGTGTTCAAGGTTTACGGAATCCTGGTGCGCAACAAGGTCGAATTTGGCGCTGCACATATCTTTAACCGGAAAAAACTGGAGGAAGAAATTCTGCCACGATATCCGCAGTTTCAGAATGAAATCGAAACGTTCATCAAACACATGCGCAACTCTATCCGCATGGCCTCGGTTTTGCTGCTGCTTATTACACTCTTCGGAGGAATTCTGATGTATTTCAGGGACTAATCCAGTTTAACGATGAAAATAGGAGTTTTGGGTGCCGGACACCTCGGAAAGATTCACATCAGGTGTATTTTGTCTGAAGACTGCAGCAGTCTGTGGGATTTCGCCGGATTTTACGATCCTGACGATCAGAATGCCGCATCTGCCATCGCTCAGTTCGGCGTGAAGCGATTCGATACGTACGAGGAATTGCTCGGCGAGGTGGATGCCGTTGATATTGTAACTCCCACACCCCTCCATTTCTCGCTGGCTGCAGGCGCCCTGCGCGCGGGCAAGCATGTTTTCATTGAAAAACCGGTTACACACACCGTCGAAGAAGCAGATGAACTGCTGAAACTGGCCGCCGATTCCGGACTGAAAGTACAGGTGGGTCACGTGGAGCGGTTCAATCCGGCATTTACCGGACTGAAAGGCATGACCCTGAATCCCATGTTTATAGAAGGGCACCGGCTGGCCGCTTTCCAGCCGCGGGGAACGGATGTATCCGTAGTGCTCGACCTGATGATTCACGATCTGGATCTGATCCTGCACCTCGTGAAATCACCGGTAAAAAAAGTAAGTGCCAGTGGCGTGGCCGTGCTGAGCCACACCCCCGACATCGCCAACGCCCGCATCGAATTTGAGAACGGGTGTGTGGCAAACCTAACCGCCAGCCGGATTTCCATGAAAAGCATGCGAAAAATGCGTCTTTTTCAGGAAGACCACTATCTGAGCCTCGATTTTGCCGAGAAAAACGCCCAGATTATCAGACTGTACGATCAGGCCGCCGACAACCTTCCGCCGACAGATCAGCTTATGGAATTTGATACACCGCGCGGAAAGAAATGGCTCGAGATGAGAATGCCCGAAACCGCTCCGGTCAACGCCATTGTAGAGGAGTTAAGAACATTTCACCACGCCATCGCCACCGATACCACCCCGGTTGTATCGCTGCAGGACGGGGTGGATGCCCTCAGACTCGCAAACTGGATCCTGGATGAAATAGGTTGACTGTAACCGTATAACTATCGGTTGCTGATAATAAGGAATACACCCCCGTTTATCAGATAAACACCAGCAGGCAGTTCGGGCTCATGGAAGTAAATACTGTTTTCACCCGGTATGACGTCCACGATACGTTCGCGAACAAGTCCGCCCTGCATATCTGTGATCCGGAAACAATGCGACTCGCTGCGGCTACTTTCTAATTTCAGAACAAAATGGCCAGCCGACGGATTGGGGAAAATCACGATACCTTCTTTGCCTGACAGTACGCTGGTACCTGACGTGAGACTCAATATCAGCGTGTCATTTGCAGTGGTACATGCACTGGAGGCCGTCAGAATCACTGTGTATGTACCTGGAGAAGAGTAGGAGTGCACCGGATTGGACTCTGTACTGGTAGTGCCGTCACCGAAATCCCACAAATAACTCAGAGCATTTACACTTGTATTGTTAAAGGTGGTAGTCAGACTTTCCGAAGTATAATCGAAAGACGATACCAGCGCCGGCGCCAGTATTTTGACGTTGCCCCAGCATTTGTTGCCGGAAACAAGATCATTTACCCGGTACTGATAGGTTTTTCCGATATCGTCCACACCAGCCACACCTGGTACCCATGGACCGTTACCATACGGGGGTGTCCTGTCAAATTCTACCCGAAAGTTATCGTAACCACCCGGATACGTACCCTCCAAAGCTGCCTCCGGTGGTACCGTATCGCTACACGTTGGAGCCAGTGGGTAATTTACCAGATCGTTACAGACCAAAGAAACCTGCGCAGTAAGGAGGCCTGTCACCAGAGAAAACATGAGAAGAAAAAAGTGACGCATAAGTGATTGATTTATGATAAAAGATGATTGGTCAAATATAGTTTCCCGTTCTGTATTTCAAA
The DNA here is from genome assembly GCA_903925535.1 of uncultured Bacteroidota bacterium. Taxonomy (GTDB): domain Bacteria; phylum Bacteroidota; class Bacteroidia; order Chitinophagales; family Saprospiraceae; genus M3007. Next base: position 27,348 of record CAIYFY010000111.1, read on the forward strand.
TCCGCCCGAAAAGAGGTCTTCGGCCAGATCAAAACTGCCATCCAGATCGAGGTAGCGGGTGTTCGGACAACTGTACGCCGCATGCAGGGCAGCCGTGATGCTCAGCGAGCTCTCGTCGTTACAGCCCCAGAAAAGGCCGATTCCGGCGTGTTCGGCAATACCGGCAATCTCGCGGGCAGCGAGGATGCCGCCGCATTTCATCAGTTTGATATTGTAAATTCCGAATGGCCGCGGATGCTGCGTGAATGACAATGCCGTTTCCGGGCCGGTGAGCGACTCGTCGGCAACGAGCTTGTCGCGAAGTCGTGACGGCAGTGCGCGCAGCAACTGCTCATTTCCCACGGGCAAAGGCTGTTCAATGAGCTCGACGTCGCAATGGTCATATATCTGCAGCAGTTGTCGCTCATTGTAGCCCTGATTGGGATCCACTCGAAGCATGATGTCTTTACCAACAGTCTCCCGAAGGCGGCTCAGCAGTTCGACATCCTGCGCCGTATCACCGCCGCCGGTCTTGATCTTCAATGCCCTGAAACCCATTTTTACATACTCCACAGCTTCTCTCAGTGCTTCTTCAACGGGCATAATACCGATGGTGACGGAGGTGGGCAGCGGCTCCACACATTGTCCGTAAAAGGCAACAATGGAAACCCCCAGATACTTGCAAAAGGCATCGTGCAACGCCAGGTCGAGGGCAGCCTGTGTACCCGGAAATCCTGGAAAAGCACGCCTGACTTCGTGTATGATCTGTTGAAAATGGCGGATATCCCGTCCCGCCAGCTGCTGCACCGGATCCGATTGCAGGTTATGAAGCGATATACGGGCGTTTTCGCCGACTACCTCCTCGGCCGGACTACCCGATCCGTAGCCGGTTATTCCGTTTTCCAGTTCAATGTCCACAAAAACAAGTTCCACGTCCGAAAACGTCTCGGAAGAGATGGTGTAGGGCTTTTTCAGGGGTATTCTCCTGTAATATGGCCTGATTTCGCGTATTTTCATGCCTTCAGCGATTTCAGTACGGGTAATATTTTCTCCACGCCCTCTTCCAGCGGCAATAGTACGGGTATATTGAAACGGGCCTCGTATGCGTCACGGTACCGGACAGCCTCTTCAGGGGTACAGCCCTCTGTGTTGAGAGCCAGCGCAATCACCTTTGAGCCAAAACATTCAATCAGGCTGATCTCTGTACCCACATCGGGAATGCGGCCCCAGTGTGCGTCGTTGTCATAATACTCCCTCGCGGGCGCGTGCACGAGCACCACCGACTTTGCGTTGCCCGAAATCAGAAACTCGGAACCACACGGTCCGCTCGGGTTCCTGAGCGACGCCTGCCCCTCCAGCAGTATGAAATCTGCCTGCGTTTCCTTCCAGCACGTAACGATGGCGTGTTCCAGTTCGCCGGAAACGAAATCGTTCAGCGTGGAGTCGAAGATGAAACCGTATTTCCCGCCCTGCAACCAGCCTGTCTGGCCGGTATATATCATTTGGGTATTTATCCCGGCCGTCTGACAACATTCCCTGATCAGGCGGGCGGTGGTGCGCTTGCCGAGGGCACAATCGGTACCCATAACTGCGACTACAGGTGCGGTTACTTTCCATATTTCACCCGTCCAGAAATGCAGATCGGCGCGGTTCCGGGGTTTGCGCACGTCAACAAGCTCCACACCGTGTGCTGCTGCCAGGGCAGTCATTTCTTCGTTGTCGGAAAGGTATTCATGCAGTCCGTTGACCACCGACAAACCGTTTTTGATGGCCGAACGGACCATCCCGCGCATATCGGGAGGCAGTACGCCGCCAACGGTAGCAATTCCGATAATCAGGTAACGCGCATCGGGCACCGACTGTATGGCCGATTCCAGCGAGCCGAACACAGGTATGCTCCGGTGCTTGCCGTCGAGCAGTTCACCAGCATCCCGACCGGCATTTTCAGGTGAATCAACCACGGCTGCTATCGTGAAGCGCTCGGTTCCGCGCACCAGACCGTGCGCTGTTTTGGCGTCATTGATATGAAAAAGTCCGTTCGTGAGAACAATGGCCTTGTTGTTCATTATTGCTTTCTTCTGATTAACACACCGGGCAGTTCGCCGGTTGATTTTTTATTTTCATATACTGATTTGCCATTCACCCAGACCTTGTCAATACCATCGGAAAGTGCCTTTCCGTCTTTTACACTGGCGTTGTCTATGACTGTTTCAGGGTCGAACAGTACCAGATCGGCGTAATTGCCGGGTACGATTACGCCCCTTTCCGGCAATCCGACCTGATCGGCGGTGAGTCCGGTCATTTTATAGATAGCCGTTTCCAGGGGCATAAGCTTTTGTTCCCTGACATATCTCCCGAGTACGCGCGTGAACGCGCCATGCCCGCGCGGGTGCCCGCCCGAGGCGCCATCGGAACAGAAACAGGTGTGTGGCCACAATATCATATTCGATACGTCGAAATCGTCCATGGACTTGCCCATGATCGCCTCGATACCGTCGGGATAGTCCGGATTGTTTTTTCCGAACTCGTCTGCCAGCGCAATGAGGTCCATGAGCGTCTGTGCGGGTTTTTGTCCGCGCAAACGGGCTATATCCGACAGTGTTTTGCCGGCATATTCGCGGTTGGGAGCAAAGCGCACCACGATGGACTGCTCCGGATCGAAAAGCTGGTTCACAGCAAACTCGGCACTGGCCAGATTGGTATAGTCTCGGTTGGGAAACAACACCCGGAGCGTCGAATTCCAGAAATTGTAGGGATAAATATCGGCAGTCACGTCTATTCCTTCCGCCCGGGCGGCCTGCAGTCGTTCGAGCAGGAGCAGGGATGTTTTCCATTGGTCGCGCTTGGCGATCTTGATATGGGAAATTTGCACCGGAATACCTGTTTTCCGACCGATATCCAGGATTTCATCCACCGCATCGTTCATATTGATGTCTTCACTGCGGATATGACTCATATACCGGCCACCCGATCGGGCGGCGACGGCGGCGAGTTCCAGCACCTCGCTCCGGCTCGAATAGAAGGCCTCCTCGTATTCCAGACCGGTATTCAGGCCGAGTGATCCCCGCTCCATTTCAGCTTGCAGCAAGGCTTTCATCTGCTCGACCTCGGCAAAAGAGGCTGTCCTGAACAGGTTATCGGGGCCCATAACCTGTTCACGAAGCGTGGAATGGCCGGTATAGGAGGCGATATTGACGGCCGCCTTGTGGTAGTCCATAAAGTGTTGCAGCGTATCCAGCGGATAACTGTTGCCATCCTGACCGATGACGATGGTGGTTACGCCCTGATTGAGGGATGGAATTGCTTCCGGATGCGCATCCAATCCGCCGAAATGGTGACTGTGTGCATCTATAAATCCGGGCGCCAGTGTCCTTCCGTTGCCCTCGGTGACCTGTTCGCCGGGGAAAGGCGTAAGCTGTCCAAGCTCCCTTATGCGGTCGTCTGTCAGGCGCACATCCTCCCGGCGGGGAGCCGTGCCGGTGCCGTCAACCAGTTGCACATTGCGTATCAGTTGCGAGTGCGGGATATGGGCTGGCTGTCCGCTCATCAGCGCCCTGACGGCCTCGCGGGCCGTGGCGTCGGTTGAGTTGCTGAGCAGGATAACCGTGGTTTTCGAGTCAGGATACCGTTCGAGCAGATTTCTGAATCCCAGCCAGCTGCCGGTGTGGTACACTTTGCGGGCGGTGGTGTCGGTAAACCAGCCGAAGCCATAGCTGAACGATGTGCCGTTGTTGAGTTTTCCGGGACTGAAAAGCTCCATGAGTGCAGCAGGGCTGACCAGTTTTCCGGCGTAAAGTGCCTGGTCCCAGGCGAGCAGATCTTCGGCACAGGAGTAAATACCCCCCACACCTATTACCCCGTCGAAACGGGTGAGGTCGTTGAGCACATAACGCCCGTTTATGCGTTCAAAACCGAGTGCACGACTCCGGTCTTGCGCGTGTGCGTAGTGCGCGCCGAGTGCGTACGCGAAGGTATTTTTCAGGTTAAGGGGCCTGACAATCTGCTGCTCAAGCACCTCACCGAACGACTTTCCGGTGATTTTTTCGATTAACGATACCAGCAGAACATAGCCGGTGGTGCCGTACTTCCACTTTTCACCCGGTGCGAAGAGCGGCTTTGGTTTTACCTCTGCCAGCAACGACAGGAACCCGTCGTTGCTCAGCGTATCGAGTGTGTTGGTATGTTGCTGAACAATCAACTTGTAATCGGGAAGTCCGGAGGTGTGGGTAAGCAGGTGTCTGATAGTAATATCCGGGTAGGGGAATCCGGGTATAAACCTGGTTACCGGATCTTCCCAGACAAGTTTGCCCTGCTCTTTGAGCTGTACGAGCAGCAGGGCGATGAACTGTTTGGAGACTGAAGCCAGGTTGAAGGCCGTGCTTGACGTGAGCGGCTCCGACATATCGGGCGCAGAGTCACCCAGCGATTTACTGTACACTACCCTGCCCTCGCGCGCCAGCAGCACCGTGCCATTAAACATGGACTGCCGGTGGAGGATGGTCAGGGTGGAATCGAGGGCTGCTACTGGCAGCGATTGACCCCGGCTGCATAGAGGCAAAAACAGGCCGGTTGTAAACGATATAAGCGTGTACTGAATGGTTTTGGAGGAAAAAAAACCTGACAGAGGATTAAAACTGATCATACCAGTTGAATTGATGGTCAACAATATGCTTCTTTTGTGATTTCACATGATTTGAAAAAGCCTGCGCCACCGGCGACAGCTTCTTCCCCTTCAGCCAGATAAGATACCAGTTGGAGAGCAGCGGCAGGCCGTCGTAAGGAATGATAGTCAGTTCGCCCTGCTGAAGTTCGTGCCTCAGTCCGATCAGCGGCATGATGGAATAACCCAGTCCGGCGAGAATAGACTGCTTTACTGCCTCATTGGAGGTAAGTTCGATACGCCTGGTAAAGGGCATGTCATACTTTTCAATAAATTTTTCCATCATCTTACGGGTTCCGGATCCATTTTCCCTGAAAATGAGCGGCATGCGGCCAACAGGCGGCTCCCCGCTCTCTCCAGCCAGTCCGGCTTTACCCACAAGGTATAACTTGTTGGGCAGCAATTCGATTTTCTCTACCTTCAAATTTTCGGGCAGGATGGAAACCAGTGCGAAATCGGTTTCATTGCGTTCCATGCTCTCCAGCACACTGAGTCGGTTGGTCACGTCAATTTTAAGGTCAATACCGGGATTATCTGTCACAAAATCGGATAAAAAATAGGGAATTATGTACTTGCCGGTCGAGACTACCGAAATTTTCAGCAATCCGAACAACTGCCCCTGATATGCCCTGGTCTTGTTGTTAATCGCATACACCTGATCCAGAATCTGTTCGGCAGACTGCGCTATCTCGCGGCCAAACTCCGTGATATATATCCTCCGGCCGACCACCTCCGTCAGTGGAATTTCGAACTGGTCCTGAAAATTTTTCAACTGAATGGAAACCGCTGGCTGGGTCAGGTTCAACTCTTCCGCTGCCTTGGTGACGCTGCTCAACTGAACCACCTTCAGAAATACCTGAAGCTGGTTTAATGTGTAATTCATAACAATCCCTTATTTATTTCATTGCAAATATAAATAGAAACAAATGATTTAATCAAAGGAAATTTGTGCTTCCAATCAAACATAATTACCTGGTTGGTCGTACGAATGACAAATACCGCCGGGTAGTTGCACAAACATAAAACTATGACAAGAATAACTGTAGCGAAGGGCGACGGCATCGGCCCGGA
>CAIYFY010000112.1 GCA_903925535.1 uncultured Bacteroidota bacterium
AAGGAACCTTTCTCTGCGTAACTCTGCGCCATACTCTGCGTAACTCTGCGGTTAAAAAAACGGGTTCAAACAGGAAAAAAGACCCGTGCCGAGAATTATACCGTTTAAAACAGGTCAGGTCATTTCGACGCGGGAGAAATTTTATCCGGCATTTTGCGGGCGATTTTCAGCAGCGGCCTGTCTTTCATGTCGCGCGACGAAACGTCAAACGCCTTTTGGTGAAAACCGCTGGAAATACGCCGGAAACCTGAGGTTGTTTTGTTTCACTCCTCCGGGGCTTTTTGGGCGCGTTTTGCTATTAACATGCCGCTCCTCCGGAGCTGGATCGCGATTCAGGGTGAGGGCAATCCCGGTCTGAATACTGCTCATACAACGGTGGTTTATATGATTGTCTGCCCGTTGATCTAACCCGCCCGGATAATGCTCCAACTCCCCTCTACCGGTACCACCAGACCACGGCAAACGTGACTATCAGCAGGATCACGGAAAGGGTGCGGTAGTTCTGATACCAGGGCAGGCCGCGCAGACTGGCGGAATCTTCTTCATAAACGGCGTTGTTCCAGGTCATGCCGGTAATTTTTTCGACCGGTGGCGGAGCCGTTGCGAGGCTCACAGCTATCTGTACCAGTCCGCAAATGGCTAGTATAACGGGAGCCTTGACAAGGAAATGCACGTCGTTCCAGGCCTCCGAGATGCCGCTTACCTGACTAACGACGGTGAATATCGCGATAACCAGTCCGGTCATGAGTGCCGCAAAGGCTCCGTCGGCATTGGCGCGCTTCCAGAAGAGGCCGAGCAGGAAGATGGCCACTACGGGCGGACTGATCAGCGCCAGCACGCTCTGCATGTAGTTCATCAGCGACTCAAAATTGGCAATCTGGGGAGCCCAGAGTACGGTCAGTACCATGAACACCACGGTGGCGATCTGTCCGGAACGCACGAGCCCTTTGGAGTCCATACCGGGGCGCATCTTCTGCACGAAATCCATGGTGACAAGTGTGGAGGCCGAGTTCAGGGTGGCGCTCACCGCCGATGCCATGGCTGCGAGGAAACCCGCCACAACGAGCCCCACAAGTCCGACAGGCAGCAGGTCGAATACCAGTGTTGGGTAGGCGCCGTCGGAGAAGTTCTTGAGCTGTCCGGCGTACATCTCCTGCAAGTTGGGGTACAGTTTGATGGCTGCAACACCCGGAAGTACGAGCAGGAAAAGAATGGGTATTTTCAGCAGGGCGGCAAACAGGGCGCCTTTGCGCGCCTCGTCGGCGTTTTTCGCACTCAGGGCGCGCTGCACGATGAACTGGTTGTTGCACCAGAAATAGAATCCGAGCAGGGGCACACCCAGCAGCAGGCCCTGCCACGGCATGTCGGGGTGGTCGGAGGGTTGAACGAGGTGCATGAACGACGGATCGGTGGAGTTGGCATGTGCCACAATGGCGTCGTATCCGCCAGCCTTGTCGTACACAATAAAGGCCAGAATCACCGCAGAAATTAAAAGGATCACGGTATTCACCATTTCCGTGCGCATGACCGACGACAGGCCGCCCACAATGGTGTAGCCGGCGGCAAACACGGCCAGCAGGCTCACAATCAGGGTGGTGTTGGCACCGGGGTACACCAGTTTGGCAATCACAACGCCCGCAAACAGGGTGCCTGCGGTGTCAATGAAGATATTGCCCACCAGCGTGATGAAGGAGAAATAGTAGCGGGAACGGGCATCGTAGCGCTTCTCGAAGAACTCCGGCATCGTATAAACCTGCGATTTCAGATAAAACGGCAGGATGAACATACAAAAGAATGTCAGTACGATGGAGGCCATCCACTCGTAATTGAAAAACACAATACCGCCCTTGTACGCCCCGCCCGTAATGGCAATCAGCGAATTGGAGGAGATGTTGGCCGAAAACATGGAAATACCGATGACGTACCAGGGCATGTTGCGCCCGGCAAGGAAATATTCCTCCGAACTGCCGGCTTTGCGGTGGTAAATACCATACACAACAATCGCCAGGATGTACCCGGTTATAATCAGAAGATCTACGGTGTGAAACTGAAATTCCATACAAAAAAGCAATGAAGGTTAAGGTGCGTTATCCTTGTTCTGAATTGATGGGCAACAATACGAATAAAATTGTTCACTGGTCTTTTATACACACCCTGTTTCTGATTTTTGTTGAAAATTGAATACTCGGAGCCCGTATTGCGTTAATTATTGTAAAACCTGTTTATTTTGCGCTTCATGATGCGAATATTCACAGCAATTGCCATTACTGGCGCTCTTTTTGCGCTCGCCGCCCGCGAGAACCGCCCCTTCGCCACGCTGTCCAGATCCGAATCGGCCGCAGAGGCGCAGTGGGTGGACTCGGTGTTCAACAGTCTGTCGCCCGATGAAAGGCTTGGCCAGTTGTTTGTACTGCGCGCCAATCTGGATATGGACTCGGCCTTCGAGGCCCGGGTGGAGTATCTCGTCCGGAAGTACAAGCCGGGTGGACTCTGTTTTTTCAATCCGTCTCACGTCGGTACGGTCGAAAAGCAGGCTGAGCTCACCAACCGGTATCAGACGGCCAGTCCGCAGGTGCCGCTGCTCATTACTGCCGACCTTGAAAACGGACTGGGGATGCGTCTGCGCAACACGGCCATGTCGTTCCCCCGCGCCATGATGCTGGGTGCTATTCAGGACAACCGCCTCCTGTATGAAATGGGGAAAGAGGTGGCCTGGCAGTGCCGCCGCCTCGGTGTTCATGTCAATTTTGCGCCGGTGGCGGATGTGAACAACAACTCGTTGAATCCTGTCATCGGAGAACGCAGTTACGGGGAGGACAGGCACAACGTGGCCGCCAAGGCGTATCAGTATATGTCGGGACTGCAGGATGGCGGTGTGCTGGCCTGCGCCAAGCACTTCCCCGGCCACGGCGATACCGATCAGGATTCTCACATAGAATTGCCGCGTATCAAATACGACTGGCGTCGCCTCGACAGTCTCGAACTGTTCCCCTTTCGCATGCTGGCCGATAACGGTATAGGCTCCTTTATGGTGGGGCACCTGCAGGTGAACTCCATTGATGACCGCGAACCGCGCCCCACTTCGCTGAGCAAGCCCGCCATCACGGGTCTCCTGCGCGAGAAAATGGGCTTCGACGGACTCATTTTTACCGATGCCATGGAAATGGAGGGCGTGAAAAAGCAATTCCCCGACGGCACAGCCGATGTGGAGGCTTTCAAGGCCGGCAATGATATCATCCTGCTCTCCGCCGATTTTGAAAAAGGCTGGAATGCCGTCCAGGAAGCGCTGAAAAGTGGCGAGCTGGATCGCGAGAAGCTGAATATGAGTGTAAAACGGATGCTGCGGGTGAAGTACAGGCTCGGCGTCACCACACCCCAGCGGGTGGAACTGAACAACCTGCGCCGCGATCTGAACCGCCCGCAGGCCTACGCGCTCAAGCGCCGTCTCGTGGCTGCCGCCATGACGCTGGTGCGCGACGAACGCCAGCTGGCGGGCTTCCCCGACCTGGAGAACAAGCGCTTCGCGTCGGTGGCCATCGGCGATGCCAGCAGAACGGTTTTTCAGACGTACTGCGGCTATTACGCCCCGGTACGGCATTTCAATATTCCCAAAAATGCCGACTCGCTGCTCCGGCAGCAGGTGCTCGACTCGCTGCGCCATTACGATGTGGTGCTGGCCGGTCTTTACGGGATACGCACCACGCCCATGCCCGCGCGCGTGAAGCGCAACGAGGCCGGCGCTGATACCATGTACGGACTCACCGCAGCCCAGATCGAATTTACCCGGGCACTGAACCGGCAAAATGTGGTGGCACTTGCTGTTTTTGGCAACCCCTATACCCTGCGCCGGGTCGCCGATGCTCCCCTGCTGCTGCAGGCTTTCACCGAAGATCCGATGGCACAGGAATATGCCGCACAGGCACTGTTCGGGGCAAGTGATATCAATGGCATCATGCCGGTGACGGCCACGTCTTTTGCACACTTCGGTCACGGATTCAGGAAAGATTATCCGCAGAAGAGACTCGGCTACGACCTGCCCGAGGCAGTCGGCATGAACAGCGATACGCTTGCCCTGCTCGATACCCTCGCCCGCCAGTTGATTGCCATGGGCGCTGCACCGGGCTGTCAGATTCTGGTGGCCAAAGACAACAAAATCGTGTGGAACAAGGCTTACGGCTTCCAGACTTACGACAAAACCACACCCGTCACCACCGAAACCATCTTCGATCTGGCTTCTGTTACCAAAGTGGCCGCTACCACGGTTTCGGTGATGAAACTGACTGAACAGGGTCTCTTTTCGCTCGACAATCCTGTTTCGGCGTGCGTCCACGAATTGAAAAATACGGATAAAAGCGCCCTCACTTTCCGTGAAGTTATGGCACATCACGCCGGACTGAAAGCCTGGATTCCGTTTTACAAGCAGACGATAACGGCCGACAAAAAACCGGTGTCTGCGCTGTATAAATCCGGAAAAGAGCGGCATTTTCATGTTCCTGTGGCGGATGGCCTGTATATGAAAGATACCTGGACGGATACCCTGTGGCAACAGATATTCGACAGTCCGCTCAGTCCGGAGAAAAATTATGTGTATTCCGATCTCGGCCTTTACCTGTGCGCGCGCGCTGTGCGCGAGGCGAGCGGGTCGCCGGTGGACGAATATGCGGCTGCGGCATACTATCGTCCGCTGGGAATGAGCACAACGGGCTACAATCCATGGAAGAAAGGCTGGGTCGGTCGCTGTGCACCCACGGAGGACGACACTTACTTCCGCAACGTGCGCATACAGGGGTACGTGCATGACATGGGCGCTGCCATGCTGGGCGGCGTCAGCGGTCACGCCGGACTGTTTTCCAGCGCCAACGACCTGGCCAAGTTGTTCCAGATGCTGCTCAACGGCGGCAGTTACGGGACAAGGCAGTACCTCGGTAGCGAAACGATACGGCAGTTCACCACCCGGTACGAAAAGAGTATGCGCCGCGGAATCGGGTTCGACATGAAAGAACTAAACCCGGAAAAAGACGTTAACATGAGCATACTGGCCGGTGCCAGCACCTTCGGTCACCTGGGCTTCACAGGCACCTGCGTATGGGCCGATCCGGACAAAAACCTCGTGTTTATATTCCTGTCCAACCGGACATTCCCTACCATGGACAACAATAAACTCAGCAATGAAAATTTCCGTCCGAGGTTACAAAGTGTCGTTTACCGCGCTATGACCGAAGGACAATAATCAGAAAAATATGGAAGAAATGAACACACCCCGCGTTTCCCAGGAAGACCTGGATTTAGTGCGCGACGAAAATCACCGCAAGGAAAAGGAGTTCAAACGGGAAATAGTCACCGACTGGCTGCCGCGATACACAGGCATGCCGCTGGACCAGTTTGGGAAATTCATTCTGCTGGTCAATTTCAGCGGCTATGTGAAATCCTTTGCCGAACAACACGGCGTACAGATATACGGCACCGACCGCCCCATGCAGGCGGCAACGGCAGAGGGTATCACCATCATCAACTTCGGTATCGGGAGTCCGAATGCGGGCCTCATTATTGACCTGCTGGAAGTGATAAACCCCAAGGCGGTATTATTCCTCGGCAAATGCGGCGGACTAAAAACCGGGAAGAACCACATAGGCGACCTGATTCTGCCCATAGCGGCCATACGCGGTGAGGGTACCAGTAACGACTATCTCCCCCCGGAGGTGCCTGCCCTGCCCGCCTTCGCCCTGCAGAAGGCAGTTTCCACTACCATACGCGATATGGAGCGCGACTACTGGACGGGTGTGGTTTATACGACCAACAAGCGTGTGTGGGAGCACCGGGAAGACTTCAAGCAGAAGTTGCGTGATTTGCGCTGCAACGCGATTGACATGGAAACAGCCACCATCTTTGCTGCGGCTTTCAAGAATCAGATGCCCGCGGGCGCACTGCTGCTCGTGAGCGATATGCCCATGACGCGCGACGGGGTGAAAACAGAAGCCAAGGACAGGGAAACTACCTCCAGATTTGCGGAAGCGCATCTGGCTATTGGCATTGGTTCGCTGAAACAGCTTATGAACAGCGGGCTCACGGTCAAGCACCTGCGTTTCTGATCCCGGTTATTCACAGACCCGCCTCTGTCAGGACAGCATTTCGCTGTTGCTGCAGGTTTTCGAGCAGAGCGGGTTCCAGTTTTGCTGCGCGTCTGCGCGCGCGCCAGGCGCGTGAGATTCTTTCGTGGTACTCGGAGTAATATCCAAGCGCGATGGTTGCGCCCACTGCCGTCCAGGCCAGAATGTTGTTACCGGTAAATATGAACACAGCCCTGAAAATACCCCGGAGCCAGACGGGCACAGTGAAGAAGCCCAGAAACATCTTGAGTGCACCATTGTAGCCTGGGTACAGTTGCAGTTTCTGGCTGATGAACTTCGGGATAGAGAAGGGAATAAACCAGCAGATTCGTCCGGCAACGGCGGGTATTGTACCCGCCAGCGTTAACAGCGTCTGGAAAAAACCGCTCTTTTTTGCGCTGAGCGCTGCATCGGGCACACCGGCATTTTCCAGCTGACTGAAGTAGGTGTCGAGCAGTCCGGTCAGTTCGGGCCGGCGGATATTGCGTTCAATCAGGCCTTTCCGGAAACTGAAGAATGCCTTTTTTCCCTGTGGATACAGGTTTTCTGCCACAGTTTCCAGTTTGTCGGCCACCGGTTGCAGTTCGAGGTCGTGAACCGTCAGCGTCAGATCGCTGACCGTTCTTTGCAGGTGACTGGTAAGATCCGAAACGGCCTTGTCGGGTTCCGACAGCCACGCATCACGCCATTCGGCGGCGTGTACAGGTTCGCCAAAGTGGACAATAACATCACTTCTGAACTGATCGGGTGCGCTGTAGCTCAGGCCGACCGGAATCAGTTTCACGTCGAGTTGCCAGTCGGCACGGTGTTCCGCGCCGAGTGCGATGCGGGCTGCCCCCGTTTTGAAGGGCCGCACCACCCGGTCCATCCAGCTTACCCCTTCTGCAGCGATGAAGAGTATCCCGCCGTTCTGAATATGTCTGACCGACTGATCCAGCGCCTCGCTGTTGTTCCGGTCGGCACCTTCGGGCAGGTCTTCCTTTCTTTTCACCGGAATACAGTACATGCGTCTGAGAATCCAGTTGCTCACCGGATGTTTGAACAGGCTGTAATTGGCCAGGAAATAGCAACTTTGTCTGACTTCAACGCATACGTTGAATACATCCATGATTGTGCTCGGGTGATTGACAACCACGATCGCGGGTCCGCTGAAACGCAGATTCTCCCTGCCCAGTACCATTCTGCGGCGGTAGAATACCCTCAGTCCGATGAAGGCAAAAATCCGGAAAAACTGATAAAGTACGAACAAGGCGCAAATTTACAGGACAGCAGAAACGATCTTCTTGATAGTTTCATTTTCGCCCATGGTGTAGTAGTGCAGGCAGGGTACGCCGCGAGCTTTCAGTTCTTTGCTCTGTGCGATAGCCCACTCAATACCGATCTGATTGACCGCTTCGTCGTCTTTGGCCTTGACGATGGCACTGACCAGATCTTCCGGCATATTGATGAAGAACTTGCGGGGGATAGAGTTGAGCTGATACTTTTTGGTGAGCGGCTTTAGTCCGGGAACGATAGGAACCTTAATACCTGCTGCGCGGCAGGCATCCACATATTCGAAGTACTTCTGATTGTCGAAGAACATCTGTGTGACAATATAATCAGCGCCGGCCTTCACTTTTTCTTTGGTGAAGTGCAGATCTGAGGCGAGGTTGGGTGCTTCGAAGTGTTTTTCCGGGTAACCGGCCACACCGATACAGAAATCGGTAGTGTCGCCGCCGGTGATATTGGCATCGAGGTACTTGCCGGCGTTCATGTCGGCAATTTGTTTTACCAGTTCGAGGGCGTATTTATGGCCGTTTTCTTCAGCGGTGAACTTGTCTTCAAACTGCCGGGCGTCGCCGCGCAGGGCGAGCACGTTATTGATACCCAGAAAATTGAGGTCAATAAGCGCATTTTCCGTTTCCTCCCTGGAAAAGCCGCCGCAGATCAGGTGCGGAACAGCATCCACGCCATATCGGTGCATAACTGCTGCGCAGATACCTACCGTACCCGGGCGTTTCCGGATGGACGCTTTTTCATAGTAACCTGAAGGGCGTTTTTTGTACAGATATTCTTCGCGGTGGTACGTGACATCAATGAAGGGAGGCTTGAACTCCATCAGTGCATCGAGGGTATTGAAGATTGCCTGCATACTCCCTTTCAGAGGAGGAATTACCTCGAAAGAAATAAGGGTTTTGCCTTCGGCCCGCTGGAAATGTTCTGTAACTCTCATGGTGCAAAGATAGGATGATCCGAAAAATTCAGGAAGCGGAAAAGAAAACAGCATATACTCGGGAATGTTCCCGGTATATGCTGTTTATCGTATTACAGAAGGCCTGAAAAACCTTTTTTTATACTTTTTCCAGTGTTTTCCTGACGAAAGAGGTGAGCGCCTCCCCTTTGAGCATACCTTGCTGCAGCAGGGCCAGACTGAGCAGGTATTCGGTCATTTCACCGGCGGCGGCACCTTCGGCTTTTACCAGTTTGTTGACGATAACCGGGTTGTTGCTGTTTACCACCACATTGAAACTGTCGGGGAAGTCGGCCATGCCGCCCATGCCCTGCAGCGCCTGCATTTCCTTGAACCGGCGCATGAACTCGGGGCGTGTGATAAGTACCGGCGCTTCTTCGGGCGAAAGGGCGCTGATCTGTACCGAGGCTCCGGTATGGCTTTTGGCGGCCTCCTGGAACAGATTCTTCACGCTCTCCTGCTCTTTATCGGACAGCACCGAAGTTCTGTTTTCATCTTTCTGCACCAGGTTGTCGGTTGTGTCGGAGTCCACGCGAACAAACGTGAATCCGAGATCGGAGCGGTATTCCAGATTCTGCATCCAGTGGTTGTCGAGTACCGTGTCGAGGCGTACCACATCATAACCGCGCTGCTGAGCAGCTTCAATCTGGGCATGCTGACCCTCTGCATCATTGGTATAAATGACGATGACCTTGCCGTGCTTGTCGGTCTGGTTGGCGGTAATCTTGTCCTTGTACTCGCTGATGAGCGAGAAGCCGTCCCGGAGACTTTCGATCAGCGTGAAACTGTTGGCCTTTTCCTCGAATTTTTTGTCGGAAACGACGCCGTACTTGACGAATACACCGAGGTCGCGCCACTTCTGTTCGAAGGCTGGCCGGTCGTTTTTGAACAGTTCACTGAGTTTGTCGGCCACCTTCCGGGTGATATACTCGCTGATTTTTTTCACATTGCCGTCGGACTGCAGGTACGAGCGCGACACGTTCAGCGGGATATCGGGGGAGTCAATAACACCATGCAGGAGCAGCAGCCATTCCGGTACGATATCGCGCACATCGTCCGTGACGAACACCTGATTACAGTACAGGTGAATCTTGTTGCGCGACACCTCCATGGCATTTCCCAGTTTTGGGAAATAGAGTACGCCGGTGAGATTGAAGGGGTAGTCAATATTCAGGTGAATCCAGAACATGGGTTCCGGCGACATGGGGTACAGTTGCCGGTAGAACGCCTGATAGTCCTCGTCCTTGAGGTCCAGCGGCTGCTTTTTCCATATTGGTCTGGTTTCGTTGATAATGTTCGGAACCTCCCTGGACTCCTCTTTTTTGTCGTCGCCCTCGCCGGTATCGAAATACTCCGTTTTGGTGCCGAAACGGATTTCTATCGGGAGGAATTTGCAGTATTTCTCCAGCAGACCTTCGATCTTGAATTTCTCGAGGAAGTCCTTGTTTTCCTCGTTGATGTGCAGGATGATATCTGTGCCCCGGTCGGCCTTTTCGATTTTTTCGATGGTGAATTCCGGATTGCCGTCGCAAGACCATTTCACCGGTTCTGCGCCCTCCTTCCAGGATCTGGTGACGACATCCACCTGATCGGCCACCATGAAAGCCGAGTAGAAACCCAGTCCGAAGTTGCCGATAATACTGCTGTCTTTGTACTTTTCGAGGAACTCGGAAGCACTGGAGAAGGCAATCTGATTCAGATATTTCAGCACCTCTTCTTCCGTCATACCGATACCGCGGTCGCGGATGATGAGCTGCTTTTCTTCCGGTTTCAGAATGACCTCGATGTGCGTGTCTCCAATTTCACCTTTCACCTCGCCGCGTTGTGCGAGCACCTGCAGCTTGGTGGTGGCATCCACCGCGTTGGAGACGAGCTCGCGCAGGAAAATTTCGTGATCGGAGTAAAGGAACTTCTTGATGATCGGAAAAATGTTTTCCGTCTGGACCGAAATAGTACCTTTTTGCATGATTTTATCTGGATGAATGGTTATTGATAATTGATATTGCTGCCGAACCCGGTACACCCTGCGGGCCGGCTTTCATCAACCTGATAATCAAAGTACGTGCCAGTGCGTGCGTGACTGTCAAATTGTCTGTTTGTCGTTAAAAAGTACAAGTAGTTGTTTTTCAGTAAGATAAAACATTAAAAACAGTCTTTATTTAAAAATCGCCTGAAAAAATCTCGTCCTGAAGCTGGTTTTTGGCACAGTAGTTGCCTTGTAAGTGTAGCTTTTGAACAGCGTTTCGAGGCAAGATATTAGAGCCGAATGCGGCTTTAAGTTCGTGGGCGAGGGACCAGTCCGTCTGGGGGGTAGGGCTGGTCTCCTCACCACAAACAGTAGTTGGTTAATCTTTTTTAATCGGGAGTAAGCGCTTCAATGTAATTTTTTCCCCCTTAATGTCTTCGGTATTTTTTCCCGTTTTTCCCATTCAATTATCAAAGAGTGCCAGAGCAGCCGGTTGAGCCGGCCGCTCTTTTTTTTGATAGGCAATTTACCCTGCCTGTCTGGCATTACCGTCAGACAGGCAGGGTAAATTCATTTATTCCTGTTTTGACCAGGGTGCATTTCCCCGTCGTTTCCCGGTCATGAACGTGTACATGGCGGGTATGACGAACAGGGTCAGCAGCAGGGAGAAGAGGAGACCTCCCACTACCACCACGCCGAGTCCGATACGGCTTGTACTGGCTGCGCCGAGCGAGAGCGCGATGGGCATGGCGCCCAGCACTGTGGCCAGCGTTGTCATGAGGATAGGTCGCAGGCGCGCCTGAGCGGCCTCGAAGACAGCCTGTCGCACATCCATGCCGGCATCCCGTTTCTGGTTGGCAAACTCGACAATCAGGATACCGTTTTTGGTCACCAGTCCGATAAGCATAATCATACCGATCTGGGAGAATATATTCATGGTGTTATCGGTAGCCCAGAGGCTCAGGTAGGCGCCGGCGATAGCCAGCGGTACGGTGAGCATGATGATAAACGGATCCCGGAAACTTTCGAATTGTGCGGCGAGGATGAGGTAGATGAGCGCCAGTGCCAGCATGAAGGCGAAAGAGGTATTTCCGCTGGATTCGCGGAAATCGCGTGACGGGCCGTTCAGGTCGGTCTCGAAAGAGTCATCCAGCACATTGGCGGCTATTTTTTCCATGGCTTCGATGCCTTCACCGAGGGTGCGTCCGGGAGCCAGGGCAGCGCTGATCGTGGCTGATTTGTATCGGTTGTAGTGGAATAGCTGGGGCGGGTTGCTTGTCTCTTCGAATCGGACGATGTTGTCGAGCTGCACCATTTGTCCGCGGTTATTCCGGACATAGAGCGATGCGAGGTCGAGCGGTTCGTCGCGGTTGCTTCTGTCAACCTGACCGATGACCTGATACTGGCGTCCATTTTGCAGGAAATAGCCGAAGCGGCGTCCGGAGAGTGCCAGCTGGAGCATCTGGCTCACGTCGAGCACATTCACACCCAGTTCTGCGGCTTTCAGGCGGTCAATGATGACCCGGAGTTCCGGCTTGTTGAACTTGAGGTCGGCGTCCACGTTGGCGAAAACGGGATCTTTCCGCGCTTCCTCCAGGAATTTGGGAACAGCGTCGCGCAGCTTTTCAAAATTGAGATTCTGAAGGACAAACTGGACCGGGAGGCCCCTGCCGAAGCCAACGGTAATCGTCTGCTCCTGATTGGGGAAGATACGCGCTTCCGGCATGCCTTTGGCGAGTCGCAGCATCTGGTTGTTTATTTCCATCTGGCTGCGCTGCCGTTCGTCGGGCTCCTTGAGCAGTACGCTTACAAACCCTGAGTTCGTGCTGGCAGCGCCGAATCCGGGGGCAGTGATGCCGAACACCATCCGATTTTCGGGTATGGAATCCATGAATGTCTGAGCTACCTTGTACACGATACGCTCCATCCGGTCGAAATCGGTACCTTCCGGTGCGGTGATGTTGGCGCGTATCAGACTGCGGTCTTCGAGCGGAGCGAGCTCGCTTTTGATTTGCGTATTGAAGTACCAGATCATCCCGAAGCATGCCAGCAGCATGGCTATGCTGAGTACCCGCATACGCATGAACGATTGGAGGGCCGAGCCATATACCCGGTCGAGACCGGTGAAGAACGGCTCGGTAAAATTGTAGAACCAGCCGTGTTTGTGCACATTTCCGCCGAGCTTGACGTTGAGCACGGGTGTGAGTGTGAGCGACACGAAAGCAGAGATCAGTACGGCTCCGGCCACCACGATGCCAAATTCGCGGAACAGCCTGCCCGTGAAGCCTTCGAGGAATATGACCGGGATAAACACCACTGCCAGCGTGATGGAGGTACTGATAACGGCGAAGAATATTTCTTTGGTACCCTCCCGGGCGGCCGTCCACTTATCCATACCGGCCTCAATTTTTTTGAAAATATTCTCGGTGACCACGATACCATCGTCCACCACGAGACCAGTGGCGAGTACGATAGCGAGCAGCGTCAGCACATTGATACTGAAGCCGAACAGGTACATGATAAAGAAGGCGCCGATCAGAGAGACGGGAATATCAATGAGAGGCCGGAGAGCTACAATCCAGCTTCTGAAGAAGAAGTAGATGATGAGTACCACCAGTGCCACGGCGATGAATACCGTTTCAGTCACCTCGCTGACGGCCCTGCGCACGAACTGACTTTTGTCAATACCGACATTAATCACGATGTCCGAAGGCACCTCTTTCTGTATTTGTTCGAAGCGGCGGTAGAATTCATCGGTGATTTCCACCCAGTTGGAGCCGGGCTGAGGGATTACCGCGATAGATACCCCCTGCACCAGATTCCGGCGGGCACCGGTTTCTTCATTGTCGGGACCGAGAACAGCCTCTCCCACATCGCGGAAGCGGATGGTGGCAGCGCCGTTCTGGCGGATGATCATATTGTTGAAGTCCTCCTCCGTTTGCAGGCGGCCGAAAGTTTTCACGGCCAGTTCGGTGGCGTCGCCGCGCACCTTTCCGCCCGGGAGCTCCACATTTTCCTTGCCGAGTGCCTGCAGTATATCCTGGGGGGTCAGGTTGTGGGCCACCATTTTCTTTGGATCCATCCAAAGGCGCATGGCTGGCAGCTTGGAGCCGAAGACGTTTACCGTTGATACACCCGGGATAGTCTGAATTTTCTCCCTGATCACATTTTCTGCGTAATCGGAGAGCTCCATAATACTTCTGGTACTGCTCTGGATGGGTATAAACAGGATGGGATCGCCGCTGGCGTCAGATTTGGTGACGACCGGTGGAGCGTCAATATCGAGCGGTAGATTTCGCTGCGCCTGACTCACCTTGTCGCGCATATCGTTGGCTGCCTGTTCGAGTTCGACGCCGAGGTCAAACTCCACAGAGATATTGCTGACGCCGAGCGCCGAGGTGCTGGAGATACTCCGGATACCTGCGATACCGTTGATAGCGCGTTCGAGTGGTTCGGTAATCTGGCTTTCGATTACCTCCGCGCTGGCGCCTGTGTAGTTGGTGCGCACGCTGATACTGGGCGGGTCAATGGCCGGGTATTCGCGCACTCCGAGGAAAGTATAGCCGATTGCGCCGAAGAAGACGATAAGAATACTGAAAACGGTCGCCATGACCGGTCTGCGGAGGGAAAGTTCGGGTAGGTTCATTGCCTTGTGTATGTTCCTGTGTTTTGTCGAAAGCCCGACGGAGTGCGCGAAGTTCCATAAAATTCTGTTTGGTAGTGTGTATTATCCGACTTATGACATAATTTCGTCCGTTCAAAACAGAAACAGCATGGAATCCATCGTACAGTATTTCAGTCATATACCATCATCTCACCGCAGCGCCATATTGCTGGGTGGTCTGACGCTTTTCATGCTGCTCGAGTCGGGGCTGCCGTATTACAGGGAGCGCTACAGCAAATTCAGGCATCTGGGGATCAACCTCTTCTTCACTTTCACCACGGTACTGGTGAATTTCGTGATGGCCTTTATATTACTGAAGACCAGCGACTGGGCGGTAGCCAGTCATTTCGGGGTGCTTCAGTGGCTGCCTGCCATGCCACTGTGGCTGTACATGCTGCTTGGACTGCTGCTGCTCGACTTTGTTGGCGCGTATCTGGCACACTGGATGGAGCATCGTGTGAAATGGATGTGGAAATTCCATCTGGTGCACCACACCGATCCGAATGTGGATGCCACCACGGCCAACCGCCATCATCCGGGAGAGAGTGTTATCCGGTTTGTATTCACTACCGCGGCGGCGCTGCTTGCGGGCGCTCCGGTTTACCTGATTATGATGTATCAGTCGGCCTCGGTCGCGCTGTCGCAGTTCAACCACGCCAACATCAGGCTGCCCCGGTGGTTCGATCGCCTTGCCGGGCTTGTATTTGTGACCCCTGGCATGCACCGGGTGCATCACCATTATGTACTGCCCTATACGGATACCAATTACGGCAATATTTTTTCATTCTGGGATCGTCTGTTTGGCACCTACTCGACCCTCGAGAACGATAAAATCCGCTTTGGAATAGATACCCACGAGGCTAATGAAGAAAAAAATAATATTTTTTTTATGCTTAAAATTCCTTTCCAGCCTTACAGAATGCCCGTTGGTTCAAAATTTGAGGGAACGGAG
>CAIYFY010000113.1 GCA_903925535.1 uncultured Bacteroidota bacterium
AGCACGACTTTGCTGTCTTGCGTTCTGTGATTGATTCTGTTATCAAAAACGGCAATTCTGTCTTTTACGCGATCAATGCAATCGTCGAAATGCCCCAGCCGCCGAAGGCGGCTGGATAGTTACAATATTTTTTAATATTTCTTCTACCAAAAGAAATACTGCCGTGGATGACTCTTCTTTGGCAGGACTGTAATGATCGTAACTATCAAAAATGCGTTTGGCTCTTCTTATCGCCAAATGAATACGTCTGGTATTACTTTTAGGCTCATAAGCAAGTAGCAAGTCGAATATCCCCCCGGTTACTATTTTACTCTCCTTCCCATCATAAAAAAGCCCATACTTGAAAAGATGTTCGTTAATCTTGCCCTCATACTCATCACGATGCATTCCGCCACCTTGATGGTCATCGAAGTGTAAAACAAGCCAATATTCGAAAGCCTGGTTCGAGTAGGCAACTCCAAAGCCATTATTTTTCGCCCGAACTATTGCTGCGTTAAAGTCTTGCGCATCAAAATCATCCTTATCAAAAACCACCCAGATTTGATCATATTGCTCTTTCCGAGATTCTTCTTCGGCTCTTTCTACGACACGAATTGTTTCACAACCTGCTCCTACTGCTACAATTTGGCCAGACGTAAGGCGGAACTGTCGAAAATAACTGGGTTCTGTATTTTCTCCTTCACAAACAATTAAAATTCGCTGTCTTTCCTCATTATAATTCTCATCAAGTTCAAAAGTCGGCTCACCACGTTTTCTTTTCTTGGCTGCTGATATTTCAGCTTTATGCCGCTTCCTGCGATCATTTTGATCGGCTTCTTTATTTTTCATCTTCATCTTTTTCCCAATTTTCGGTGTTATTAAAAAGGGCCGAAAAATCATTCAAAGAAGGTACCCCTCCGTAACGTCCCAACAAGTAATTTTCTTCAAAATTATCATCCTTTCTTGCCTTTTCATTGGTTTTAAAAGACGAAAGTGGATAAAGCGATGCTGCGCCGTATCGGTTTTTTTCTACAAACCAGATTTGGTCGCGACGAAATTGATTTGATGAAAGCAGGTTCGTATCGTGGGTATTAAAAATCAGTTGAGCATTTTTTCGATTTGTCTTTTGAGAATTAAAGAGATCAACGATCTTTTGAATTAAATTTGGATGGATTTTTGAATCCATCTCATCTACAAATAGTGTTTCCCCCGCATTAAGTGCTTGAATTACAGGGCCACTCAATGCAAAGTATTTTTGCGTTCCAGAGGATTCCTCATCCGACAGACTGAAGTCCTCGCTACCTACCCGCATATTATTTTCATCATATTTTGGATGTATGGTGGTCAGGTCAGAGTAAACCCTGGAATCTTTCTCTTTCATTTTCTCAACCAAAATTGCCTTGAGCTCCTCCGGCATATCTCTGGGTAAACTACCTGGATTCATTGGGTCTACTCGTATGTCATCAATCCCCATATCAGCATATTTTAACCACTCCAGGATTTTTTCCTTACCTGTTTTCTCACTCGCTTTATGTAATGAATACCCCATGTATTCTTCCTCCCTCAACCCGGATAAATGGCGAAATTTACGGAACCACTCAAATATCTTCTTTGCCAGATCATCATTAAATTGAGCCGCAACCGATAGCATCAGCGCATTTGAGCGTATCATATTTTCTTTCACAAAGAAATTGCCTATTTTAAAGGAAGAATGCAATTCAAAGTTTTGCCCTTCTCTGTAAAATATTTCCACTTCCTTTTTATTTGAACGATGGTATAACCATTCTCCTACAATTACTTCTTTATTGACCTCAAAGCCATAACGAAACATATCTTCTTTGTGGATAAAGACTATCTCAAACATTGAAGGTTGGTTGTCAGTGCTTGTACTCAGCTTGAATGGCTCTGTATCAATGGGCTCACCTTCTTGTGACTCTTTTGATGATTTTACAATGAATGTTTTCATGAACTTGGCAGCATCCATTAATTTGGTCTTTCCACTTGCATTTGCACCATATATTACAGCACTCTTTAACAAGCGTAAGCCAAACTTTGGCACCTCGATCACATTCTCATTTTCACGAGTGTTTTTATCGTAATTGGAAGCAAACAGGGTCAATTTGACCTCATCTTTGAATGTCTTAAAATTGCGAACCGAGAACTGAACCAGCATTATAATGGCGTTTTTTGTATTTTTTTTACAAAAGTATGCTTTATCTTTTAAGAAACAAGGAAAATAAAGAAAGATTTTGAATTATGGTCCTTGGGCTGTGACCTTCCCACCGTCGTAACTTCCCAATTGCCAGTCGCAGAGTGGAATAATTACCTCGGCGAACCAATACTCGCCGAGGTAATCTTGCGCTTGACAGCCAATGCTAACCGTATTTGTATATTAATGAAACTTTGACCAATCTGTTCTGATCTGGTCTGCCCACTATTTCGGAGGTTTACCCCCCTGAATATTAGTAACATTCCGGAGTTCTGACCCCGACTAATGACTGTCTGTGATTTGCCGGACAACCTTCTAATGCCGCCGCTCAGGAACGAAATGTATGGTGTACCTGACAGTCGGCAGGCTACAAACTAATATTTAACCACTTCTGTCTCCAGCGAAGTGTCGGCATTCTCGTCCTGAACAGTGTGGGTAATTATCAAACTGCCAGCTATCTTGGGATGCTTCTTCACAAAATCAAAATCATCATTCACGTCGTCAAAATGCACACGAAAGGGATAAATCAGTTGATCCCATGGGCCTTTTTTGAACGTATAAAGGTAGTAAAAGCTCCAGATTCCATACCCTCTGCCGGGCACTACCCCCAGCTCATCAGCACCGTCGCCATCGAGATCGCCCTCATTGACGAGGTAAACAGTAACAGACTGCTTGATACTGATTTTGGGCAGTTCCGAACCCGGAAATGCTATAGTAACCACCATTTTGTCCTCATCAAATAAATCACCGCTACTGTCTCCGAAATCTTTCGGCCTGGTCACACGAACAGTTTCGGCGCGGCCATCCCCGTCATAATCCCCGGCAGCCTTCGGATCCATCCGGGTTTCCATCGGAACTGCCTCTTTTACCTTTTTTTCTGGCACTTTGACTGGTGGAGGCGGCTCCTCCTGTACAATACGCCGGGGTGGTAACGGCAGGGTTGGTGGTTCGTTGGTGCAGGCAGCGAGGCTGAGGAGGCTGAGGAGAAAGAGGAGGATGTTCTTCATTTTTATCGTATTAATGTTACCGAACCTATTTTCTTGCCGGCACCCGCACCATAGTCGAAATTACCGGGCCATATAGTTCCATCATCGAAGACAGCACGGGTAACCTTCCAGGTATAAACATCCTGCGGCATCATTTCTCCACGGAAAGTACCATCCCACGACTCAGCCGGACGGCCCTCATCAAGTTTGTCGGAACGCCAAAGCAACTGGCCGTATGGCGAGTAAATCTCGATCTCATATTCCTGCAGACCAACCCCGCGCGGACGGAATACTCTCGCATCTCCCTCGCCGGCAAAGGGCGTGAAAGCATTGGGAACAAACAGTCCTTTCATGTCGGATGGTATGATGATTCTGGTTGTATCGTCGGTACACTGATTTTCACTGGTAACAAGCAGAGTGACCTCCTTCGGGCCGTTATAGTAATACCTGTGTTCCGGATTCTGGTCGGATGATATCTCTCCATCCCCAAAATCCCAATCCCACTCCACTGCATCAACCGACTCGTCTGTAAACTGAAACATGCCTGAAGGTGGGACTGTCAGATTTTCAAAATAAGAAAAATTGGCCACAGGACTCGGGTGAACTGTGACAATATCAGCAAGACTGAGGGTATCAAAACAAACATCACGATGAGATGCAACGAGTATGGCTCCATAAATACCGGGAAATTGGAAAGTATGAACCGGGTTGTCGGCTACCGATGATCCACCGTCTGAAAAACGCCAGTACGAGTTTGTGGTGTACAGTGATATATTATCAAAGCTGATTTCTGCCGGTGCGCAGGCTATATCAGGTGTCCAGCTGAAATCAGCCACCGGTACTGAATATGCGCTGACGATCTGCTGCGCTGTATTTTTACAACTAAACGCATTGGTTGCTGTCAGTTTAACGGTGTAGTCACCTGCATTGATATACTGCGCTGACGTGTTATTCTGAACGCTCGTTGAACCATTGCCCATATCCCACAAATATCCCACGGCATCCGGTGTCTGATTGACTGTTTGTACCGACAAAGGCAATCCACACAGACGGTCACGTACCAGAGAAAACGCCGGTGAGGGAATGGGATGTGCCGTAATATAGTACAAAACGGTGTCGTTTTTACAGCCGTTCAGGTCTATTCCTCTCAATTTGACCGCATACTGACCTGCCGTTTCGTAACGGTGACTGGATGTAGTACCCAATTGAGTATTGCCGTTTCCAAAATCCCATTCAAAATAGGTAGCACCCAACGACTGGTTACTGAAACTGATATCGAGAGGAACGCAACCATCGGGTTTGTCTGATGTGAAACGAATGACGGGCAGCTCCAGTACATTCACTGTTTTGCTTACTGTGGCCGGACAGCCGTTCAGTGCTGAATATCCCGTCAGTTTAATATCAAATGGACCGGCTGTACTCCAGCTGTGTGCCGGATTATAAAGCAGACTGGAGTCGCCGTCACTAAAGTTCCAGATAGTTCCTGAAAGCGGAGTTACCGATGTATTGGTAATGCTGAGCAAATCGTTTCTGCAGACCTGCGGAGCACTTTGAAATGAAACCTCCGGCGCTGGCAATACATTGATGAATACCTGACTGGTATCAAAACCGCACCCGGATGTAGCTTTCTGAAGTACTTTATAGGTTCCTTCTTGCTGAAAAGTGTGCGTCGGGTTATTATCCGATGAAGTATTGCCATCTCCAAAATCCCATGAAACAGGGGCACCCAGTGTGGCAAAATTGGTAAATTCAACCGTGTATGGTTCACAACCGATTAAAGCAGGCACGTTGAAAAACGCCCGTACATCCACGGGTTTTACTACCACTGGATAGAATGCGGTATCAGATCCGCAAAAATTGGTTGCCACTAGGGCGATATTGTATGTGATATAGGAGGTATCTGTCAGAAATGTCACCGGATCGGGAAGTGAGTCGGTTGAGGATAGCCCGTTGCCAAAATCCCAGTAGAACGTCTCTGGTTTACCCAGTGTCACGTTTGAAAATGAGAGGGCTGCACCTGTACAAATAGTGTCGAGGTTTGTCCCGAAGTTTACCTGGGGCCACGGAAACACCTTGACGGAATCAGTCCACTCTCTAACCGCGCACAGGTTTTCGGCCGTGAGTTTGATATAGTATATTCTGTCGGAGGGCCCCTGTTCAAACCCCACTACTCCGGGATCATACTGGTTACTGGTTTGTCCGTTGCCGAAATTCCAGGTATAGGTCGTCTCAAATCCATAGCTCTGATTTAAAAATTCGACATTCAGTACCGCGCACCCTGAATCGGGTGTGGTACTGAAAAACGCTGTAGGTGGTCGGGTGACGAATATACTCCTGAACATGGTATCTATGCACCCGAACTGATTCTTTGTAACAAGGCTTACCAGATAGGTACCTGTATCACTGTAGGTGTGCATCGGACTCGACAAGGTGGAAGTACCACCATCGCCAAAATTCCAGAAAGGCATGAAGGTGCTGGCTGACTGATTCAGGAAAGGAATCTGAACATCAATACAGGAATTCGATGGCTGGGCGAAATTGGATTCAGGCATGGGATTGACAATCACCTGTATGGAGTCTTTGAAAATACAGTCAAGAATCGGATCGTTGTACTGGTATCTCAGTGTGTGGGTACCAACACCCGCTGCACTGGCCTTGAATACCCCCGACGACTGTATAATGCCCGATCCGCTCCAGACGCCCCCGGATGGCTGAAATCCGGTAAGGGTTAGTGGCGCGTCATTGAGGCAGGTCACTTTGTCCGGACCGGCATCTATGGGAACTGAAATCACATATATACTGGTGGTGTCCCATACCTGACAGTTACCGGTGCCAAAGGTGTACACCAGCGGATGCAGACCTCCTCCGGCTATTTCAGGATTAAAAACACCGGTTGAGGCATTCGAAATACCGCTACCGCTCCAGGTACCGCCCGAAACCGGTATAAAACCGGAAAGTTGTAATACGCCCAGATTGATACAGATAGTATCATTCAGTCCGGCAGAGATCGGTGGCGGATCAGTGACTTTTACCTCGATAATCACACTGTCGGTACAATTATTCGGATCGGTATAAACATAGGTCGCATTGTAATTGCCGGTACCGCCAGCTCCAGTCGGATCAAATTGAAATCCGCTGATGCCCGTACCACTCCATGTGCCTCCCTGCGGCGTGGCATAAGGGAGTAATACTGATCCCGGTGTATTGCAGTAGGTGGTATCACCGGCAGCAGGTGTTGGCAAAAGGTGTACAATAGCTACCCGCTCATCCCTGTTCACACACCCGTTCGCATCCGTATGGCTGTAAGTCAGGGTATAACTACCAACACCCGATTGCGCAGGATTCCACGTTACACCCGAAAGTACTGCTGTTGGCGTGGATGTCCAGACGCCGGGCGCTGGATTGCCTCCCAAAGCAATGGCGGTATCACTGGCGCAAGCTGACAAATCGCTGCCTGCCTGCACTGCAGGTAGTGCCCAGACCTCTATTTTCACCGTATCCAGTACCTGGCAATTGCCTGTTCCGACGGAATAGGTCAGTTCGTGTATCCCGGGCTGAGCCGTCGCCGGATTAAACACGGAACCTTGCAGACCAGCACCGCTCCAGGTTCCACCTGTAACCGGTATGGCACCGGGCGCAAGATCGAGTGTAGCGGTGTTAACGCACACCGAGGTGTCAACTCCGGCATTCACCACTGCCGGACTGATCACTTCAATCAGAGCTGTATCCCGGTTGGTGCAGTTATTGTTGTTGGTATAGGTATATACGGCAGTATAAGTATCCACTCCACCAGCCGCCTGAGGGTTGAACTGATTCCCGGTGATACCTGCTCCGCTCCACGTGCCGTTGACGGGAGATGCGTAAGGAAGCTGTACGGCACCCGGTGTATTACAGTAAACCGTATCGCCGGCTGTGACCACCGGCAGCGGAAAGACCGTAATGATGACTTGATCTGTTTGGGAGCACCCGAACTGGTCAGTGAAAGTGTATGTCAGGGTATAATCTCCTGCACCCGACTGGTTCGGATTGAATACGTTACCCGTATAACTGCCGTTGCCCGTCCAGTCCCCGCCCGCGGGCGTAGGTGCGAGCGAGAGCGAGCTTGTGTCCACGCAGGCTTTCAACGGCAGCCCGGCATCCACTGCGGGCAGATCCCTGACAAGAACAGTTCTGGTATCCGTAACCTTGCAGTTACCCGTACCCACTGAATAGGAAAGGGTGAATGTTCCCGGTCCGGCAGTCTGCGGACTGAAGGTGCTGCCGTTCAGACCATTTCCTGAACTGATTGTCCATGCTCCTCCAGCAGGCGATACACCCGTATTCAGATTGACTGGTGCTGCACTGACGCAGTATTCCAGGTCAGTACCGGCATCAACATTTTCCGGACTGATGACCGAAATGCTCACTGTATCCCGGTTAGTGCAGTTATTGTTGTTGGTGTAGGTATATACGGCAGTATAAGTATCCACTCCACCAGCCGCCTGGGGGTTGAACTGATTCCCGGTGATACCTGCTCCGCTCCACGTTCCGTTGACGGGAGATGCGTACGGAAGCTGGACTGAGCCCGGCGTGTTGCAGTAAACCGTATCTCCGGCTGTGACTACCGGCAACGGGAAGACTGTGATGATAACCTGATCTGTTTTGGAGCAACCGTACTGGTCGGTAAAGGTGTATGTCAGGGTGTAATCGCCCTCGCCCGACTGGTTCGGATTGAATATATTACCCGTATAACTGCCGTTGCCCGTCCAGTCCCCGCCCGCGGGCGTGGGTGCGAGCGCAAGCGAGGTCTTGTCCACACAAGCGGTAAGCGGTAATCCGGCATCTACCGCAGGAAGATCCCTGACGAGGATCGTTCTGGTATCTGTGACTTTGCAGTTACCTGTACCCACAGAATAGGAAAGGGTGAAAGTTCCCGGTCCGGCGGTCTGCGGACTGAAGATGCTGCCGTTCAGACCAGTTCCTGAATTGATTGTCCATGTTCCTCCAGCAGGCGATACACCCGTATTCAGATTGACTGGTGCCGCGCTGACACAAAACTCCTGATCAGCACCTGCGTTCACCGTCTGGGGGCTGATAACAGATATACTCACGGTATCCCGGTTAGTGCAATTATTGTTGTTGGTGTAGGTATATACGGCAAGATACGTGTCCACACCGGGTGTATTGGCCGGGTTGAACTGATTCCCTGCGATACCTGTACCGCTCCACGTACCTCCCACGGGAGAGGCATAAGGCAGAGAGACATTACCGGGATTATTACAATAGGTAGTGTCTCCTGCGTTAACCACCGGCAGGGCATTAACGGTGATGGCCATGGAACTGTTGTTGGTACAACCTGCTGCATCAGTATAAGTATATGTCAGGTTGAACAAACCGGGGCCTGACTGTGCCGGATTAAAAGCATTTCCAGTCAGTCCACTGACAGGGTTCCAGTTTCCTCCGGCAGGTGCGGGCGAGAGATTCTGAATACCGGTATTGGTACAAACAGTGATATTGGGCCCTGCATTCACTGCTGGAAGCGGTTTTACCGTGATTACTTTAGTGTCGGTTACCAGACAATTTCCCGACCCGATGGTGTACGTTAACGTGTACGTACCCGCGCCAGCCTGAGAAGGGGTGAAGGTTGAACCCGAAAGACCACCGCCACTGGGGCTCCAGCTGCCACCGGTGGGTGACACTCCTGTGTTCAGGTCAATGGGAGGTTCATTCAAACACACTGACATATCTGCCCCTGCATTAATGGAGGAGGGACTGATCACTGTTACGACGCTGTTGGCTGAGTTAGAGCAACCTGTAGCCGGATCCGTGTAGTTATAGGTAATTGAATGTGGACCAAGGCCCACTGCTGTCGGGTTAAACTGGTTGCCGCTTACACCTGTGCCACTCCAGTTACCGCCGGCGGGGGTGGCAGCAGGTAGCGCTACCAGTCCCGGTGTCAGACAGTAAGTAGCAGCGGGAGCTGTTACGACAGGCAGCGGATTGACTCTGATTGTTGTCGTATCAGAGTTGGAACAGTTATTGGCATCCGTAAAGGAATAAGTCAGTACATAAGTATTGACCCCTGAAGCGGATGGATTGAAAACATTGCCATTAATAACTGCGGCGGGCGAGACAGTCCAGGTACCACCTGAAGGAGAAGCGCCGTTCAGGGTTACTGCTGTTTCATTGATGCAGGCTTTCAGATTTGGGCCAGCCATCACCGTCGGAAGCGCTTTTACCGTGATGATTCTGGAGTCCGTCACCAGACAGTTTCCCGACCCAATGGAGTATGTAAGCGTGTGTGTACCCACACCCGCCTGCGAGGGGGTGAAGGTAAATCCAGACAGGCCATTGCTAGGAGTACTCCAGATCCCTCCGGCAGGAGATACCCCTGTATTCAGGTTGATGGGTGGTTCATTCACACAGACTGACATATCTGCACCTGCATTAATGGCAGTCTGATTGACCACTGTGACGATGATGTTTACTGAATTGGAGCAACCGGTAACCGGGTCCGTGTATGTATATTTTAATGTATGTGAACCAAGACCTGCTGCCGTCGGGTTAAACTGGTTACCGGTAACTCCTGTACCGCTCCAGGTGCCGCCGGCCGGGCTAGCAGCCGGAAGAGTGACCAGTCCTGGTGCCAGACAGTAAGTGGCTGGTGTAGCAGTAACGGTCGGCAGCTGATTGACTATGATCGTAGTCGTAGCAGAGTTGGAACAGTTATTGGCGTCTGTAAAGGAATAAGTCAGTGTATAAGTATTGACCCCCGAAGCGGATGGATTGAAAACATTGCCGTTAATAACAGCTGCAGGCGAGGCAGTCCAGGTGCCTCCTGACGGAGAACCGCCGCTTAGCGTGACTGCCGTTTCGTTGATACATGTTTTAAGATTGGGTCCAACCGTGACGGTTGGCAGAGCAACAACGGTTATTTTCATGGTTTTGGAAGCAGTACATACCCCTGAACCATAATTATATGTTAGTAATTTCATGCCTAAACCGGCGGTGTTTGGATTAAACAAACCGGTTTGACTCACACCAGAACCAACCCAATTACCATTGGCAGGTGTCGCATTTAACTGAAAAGGAGCCGCGTTGATACAGACAGTCATATCGGGAGGCATCGTAATCACAGGAGGAACCTGAATCTCGAAGGAAGTTGTTGCAGTAGTTGAACCACATTCATTGGAAGCTGTGACAGTAACCGTGTAGGTCGTAGCCACAGAGGCGCTGTAATTGATATTGCAAGGGTATTGAGTGGTGGAACTGCCAGGCGTACCCCCGGGGAATGACCAGTTGTAGGAGGAAATAGTTCCGCCTCCTGAATTATACGTTGTATTTGTCGAACTGAAACACAAACTGGCAGTCTGACAAAAGGCTGGAAGCATGGGCAGCGTCACTGAGGGCTTTGTTTTCACCTCAATAACTTTGACCCAGGTGTCTGTGCTGCACACATTGGTGGTAGTCAGCGTGACCGTATAAATACCGGGCGTGTTGAAGTCAATAGTAGGATTCTCTGATGTTGCCGAAGAGCCACTGGCGAATTGCCAGCCCATCGCAGGAGATACCGTCCAGTTGTAACTACACATATATCCGGTACTTTGATTATCGAATGTAGCCCGAAGCGGCAAACAGCCCACTACCCCGCCAGCTGTGTTGCTGAGCTGTACGGTGGCATCTGCGTTGGGCGGTTCGAGAATGGTGATGGTTTTGAATACTGTGTCTTGTCCGCAAACCGGAGCAGGATTCAGGTACATACCAACCTTGTAAGTGCCCGGATTATTAAAAATTACCTTTATTTGATTGGAGTTGAACAAACCCGCACTTCCTGGCGCTAATTTAAAGTCAACACCCAATACACCTGGAGCAATTACCCAGTTTGCAGGTATCGAATCAGTACATTCTCCCCCCCCTGTAAGTTCATTAATATTTGACGAAGTGTTTGTAAAGGTGAAGACTGAACCGGGACAGTAATTTGGTGGTGCCTGCATTGACATCTCAACTAGTGGTTTACTACTTAGTGTAATTGGCTGAATAATACCAACTTTCTCTCCGCAGGGATTTTTAGCAACTACTTTTATGGAAAAAGCATTTTTATATTGATTGTCCGGTGTTGTGTCTCCGCACGAGGTTACATCAAAAAGATGCGAATAAGTGAATGGCGTAGGGAGACTACCTTGAGTATATGTACTGCCTACCGGAACATCATTTTCAAAAAAATTGTATGTTGTACCTGATGGATTATTCTGATATACTGTTACATTGAAATCAATTGTTGTTGGAGCACACAAACCAACCGTGTTACCTACATTTTCAAGCCCAATATTTGGATTTCCACCCCTGAAATACTGGTAAGTGTTCGTCAGAAGACAACCATTTTGATGTCTTGCTGTAATTGTGATTGTTTTGTAACCAAGACCTGAATATGAGTGACTGATAGCAGTACTTGTATTAAAGTTACTGTTATTATAGGTTTCAACAGGTGAACCATCTCCCCAGTTAATCTTATACTCCTGAATTTCCCCTGATTCCATTGTGGTGTTTGTTAAAGATAATGATCCGGGTAAAGTGGCAGAACAGGCACTGATAACATTACTGCTAGAGGGTTGAGATCCTCCGGAGGCTACTCCAACAGTCGGCGGGAAACCTTCCTTGACGGCTATAGTCTGAGTAGAAGTACACAAGGTGGCACCTTTTTTTAGGCTGATAACATAGCTTTTTGGAGTCGAACTGTATGGATAGGTAAATTTGACTGTAACACCGGTTCCATCATCGGTAGCGTTATCTCCATCAAGATCCCAGGTATAAACGGCACCCATTTCAGGATTTTGAACGTTGAATGTTACTTCTTCCCCCGGACACGGATTTGTCGGTGTAAACGTAAATGTACACTGCCCGTGTAACCATTCAGTGCCTAAAAGAACGCAGGACAATAAGCAGAATAATTGTTTCATAATATTTCGTTTGAAAGAGGTTTAAATGGCTGATAATAACCCGTTAATAAAAATCCTTGCACTCCATCACTGTCTTCCGTGTGGTAGCTGCGTGTTTTTTGTAACAAATCGGGCGTATCTTTCTGAAATTGTAACGCATATTCAGTTCATATACGTTCCCGCTGCGGATACCCACACCGTTCATGTTTACATCCACACTCAGTCCCAGGAAATAACCGTATCGCTTCAGTTCTTTTTCCGACTGTGTGAAACCGATGGAAAGTGAAAGTGCGTTGGTATGTTTGATACCCGGCAAGGGTGCCCGACTGTGGTAGTACGCACCAAAAACCGCCTGCTCGAAGATAAAATAGGCCCCGCCGGTAAACAGCGTCAGGCTCTTCACCGGATTCAATGGCGAACTACCCTGCATTTCCAGTCGGAAGTTGGGCGAAACCACCATTTTTTTGGCTGATCCCTCCAACACTACCAATGGGATAACGGTGCCTCCGTGCAACGTGATTCGCGCAGGAATTTCTGTTCCAGACTGCAGAAACGATGCATCCGGACCCTGGCCGAACAGACTCCATAGGTGATTCACAGCCAGCCCTACATGCGAGCGGTAGCGCACAAGATGGCGCCTGCCCCCCAGTAATCGGCTGTCTGAACGCCATACTATCCCCGCATTGAAATCGTGAAAATCTACCTTCTCGAGGCCCACCGGCGCAGACGTACCGTAAATGGAACCAAAAACCGGATCCAGCTGATCGGAAAAGGTGAGCCGGCTCCAGTCAAGTGTATTCTGCTGGTAGGCATACTGCGCCCCGATATGCAGATTGCTTCGCTCAAACGGTACAATATAGGAATAAGTTAGTCCGCCACCAGTCATTTTCATCGGAGCAATGCCTTCGTCGGCATACTGAACGGTCAGACCAACGCCCGACCGCCAGCAGGGCTCCTGCCACTCCACCGACAACGCGGAAAACTGATAGCCACCATCGGCGCGAAGCCACTGTGTACGTGCTGACGTGGTGAACTGTAAACCTTTCTCAATGCCCGCAAAGGCAGGATTGAGGTAAATCCTGTTGGCAAAAAACTGCGACAGGGCATTGTCCTGGGCCATCGCCAATCCGGCAAAAAGACTGAACAGAACAAGTGTAATTCCAGATTTCAATACTGTTTTCACGGAGTTTATTTTATGTAAAATGATAGCCCGCAAAGCTACCAGTCGCCAGTGCAATGATTCTGCACTGGCGAACAGGCTTCTTTTTCAGGTATTCTGTGCCGAATATCGGCCATAAATTCATGCAATGATCAAAAAAGCAACAAGCGGTCTTTTCAGCCAACAAACGGTCGCTACGACAAACAAACGGTAAAGCGCCTTACCTCACCACCACCATCTTCCGCGCCTTTACACCCCAAGGCGTCGTGAGACTGTACTCGAAAACGCCCGACAAGCCCGACAACTCGAATGTCTCTTCGTTGTAGCCCGCCGGATAATCGCGCGTCATCTCCATGACCATGCGGCCGCTCGCGTCGGTGATCTGCCACACGGCACGGCATGGAGCCGGTAACCGGAAACCGATGCTGGTGCGACCTGTGTGCGGATTGGGGGCGTTCTGGTACAAGACAAATTCAGGCATTTCTTCTGTAATGGCAGTAACTCTCGCCTCCAGCTCCTGCGTGTACGCCTGCGAGCCCGAGATGAATACCCACGCAGCTCCCTTGCCGGAGGCATCTGTAGGGCCACCAGATATGGCCGTTGAGCCGGTAGCACTCACGCTCAGTCCGGTTGACTGTCGCGCTGCACCGGTAGCACCGGTACCCGTTATCTTGCCACCCTGCTGCGTCCAGGTGGTGCCACTCCGCTTGAAGGCCCAGTAAGCTCCGACATTGGTGTTGTCGCCGTAGCCGCCCCAGATGGCTGTGTTGCCATCGGCACTCAGTCCGGTAGCGCTACCCTGACGGGATGAACCCGCTCCGGAAGTACCCGCCAACTTGTTGCCCTGCTGACTCCACGTACCACCGCTGCGCACAAATACCCAGACGGATCCGGCCAGCGAGTTATCACCCGGGCCGCCCGCCAATATGGTGTTTCCGTCGGCACTGATGGCCACACTGCTGCCCTGCAGGGCCTGTATGCCTCCGGAGCCCACGAGCTTGCCGCCCTGCTGACTCCACGCGCCGCCTGATACGGTGAAGACCCAAACGGCCCCGACTCTGCTGTTGTCATTGTATCCACCAACCAGCAAGGTAGTGGCATCGGCACTCAACGCCAGCGCAGCACCCTGACGGGCTTTGCCGGTGGCTCCCGATCCGACCAGTTTGCTGCCCTGCTGTGTCCAGGTGCCTCCACTCTGACTGAATACCCAGACAGCGCCTGCATACCCGTCATCGCCCTGACCGCCGGAAACAAGGGTGCTTCCGTTGGCGCTCAGGCTTACGGAGGTTCCTTGTAATGCTGCACCTGTAGCACCGCTGCCGGTGAGCTTGCTGCCCTGCTGACTCCAGGTGGTGCCATTGCGTCTGAATACCCAGACCGCACCCGCATTGGTATTGTCGCCCGGACCACCCGCCGCTATGGTATTGCCATCGGCACTGATGGCCACAGAGGTACCCTGTCTGGCATTACCTGTAGCGCCTGTTCCTGTCAGTTTTGTGCCCTGCTGGCTCCATGATGTACCGTTCCTGACAAATACCCAGACTGCACCGGCGCCAGAATTATCCTGCGGAGCTCCGATTACTGCCGTGTTGCCATCAGCACTCACCGCCACCGAAGTACCCGACTGCGGCGTACCCGTATGGCCGGTTACTGACAGTTTGCTGCCCTGTTGTATGCTCGGATGAGGGGTTGGCGTAACGGTGAACGTACCGGAAGATACGCCGGTTCCGGTGGCTGTAGTGACGGTTATCGCGCCTGATTGTGTGCCGGGCATCACATAAGCGGTAATGTTTGTCGCCGATGATGAAATGACGATCGCCGCCGTGCCATTCACTGACACGCTGCCCAGATTCTGAAAATCTGTTCCTGTTATGGCAATCAGTGTGCCGGGAGGACCAGACGAGGGCTGAAATCCGGTAATCACGGGCTGGCGGATTTCCAGTGTGGCCGGTCCGCAAGGGGTTCCCGCTCCCAATGTCTGTACTTGCCCCGATACCGGCAGGTTGGCCCTGATCTCGGTATCGCTGATGAGGATAAATCCGGTGGCTGACACACCGTTGAAGGTGATACCCGTGACGTCTGACAGACGCGAGCCAGTGATAACCACCTGCGTTCCGGCAGAACCGGAGGTGGGTGAAAGCCCCGTCAGCACAGGCTGGTTTTGTACGTTGATAGTGGCTGATGCGGTGGTGGTGCAGCCGCTGGCGTCGGTGGCTGTTACCTGGTAGAGGGTGGTGACGGTGGGCATTACCGCTACCGACATACCCGTGCCGCCATTCGACCACTGCCACGAAACGCCCCCGGCAACAGCGAGTGTCGCCCCCGCGCCCGCACACAGGAAGCCGTCATTCGGAGTGCTGCCCGAGTTCTCGGCAATGGAAACTGTCTGGGCAGGCATGGTGTTTACGGTAATGACTCCACTTGCACCGGCTACTTCACAGGCACCGGTTAATGGTATGTGATAGGTGTAAATGCCCGGATTTACCGGAGTTCCACTGATGGTGATGGTGTTGTTGCTCCATTCTGCTGTCACACCGGCAGGCAAACCGGAGGGTGTGCCAATGCCCGTGGCCCCCGAAGTGGTATGTGTCACGGGTGGCACAGGATTCCCCAGACAGAGTACAGGCTGCGAGGAAGGCGGACCTGCCGCAATGGGAGCAAGCAGTTCAACGGTCACCTGTGAAGTGCAGGTGGCCGTGTTGCCAGCCACATCGGTGACGGTCAGCACGACTGTGCGCATTCCAAGATCGCTGCACCCAAAGACTGACTGACTGAGCTGGTAAGAAGCGATACCGCAGGCATCGTCTGAACCGTTATTGACAACCGACTCGCTCAGAGCGCCCCAGCCGCTGGCATTGAGCATTACCACCGCATTGCGGCATACGGCCAGAGGCGGCTCCTGATCAAGTATGGTTATCTGGTACGCACAGGCGGTAGTATTACCCGACAAATCGGATACGCTGTACGTCAGTGTGGTCACACCACGGTTAAAGTTCATGTAGGTCGGGAAGGTAGTACCGGAACCGATGGTTACCCCGTCGGCGCTCCAGGAAACGCCGGCTATCCCGCAATTGTCGGAGGTGACTGGGACTGGCAATGTGAGCCCTCGCTGGCACGAACCCGGTGCGGTGGCAGTGATGATGTTACCCGGACAACCGGTGATGACCGGCGGCTGATTGTCTGAAACGATGATCCGGATACTGCATGTAGCAGTATTGCCCGGGCAATCGGTTGCCCGGAAGGTGACCACGGTCGTTCCCACCGGAAAATCAGCCTCGTAATAACCGTTTTGGTCCGTTAAAACGGTATTGTTGTCAGTGAAAGCATCGGTGGTTATCTGGCTGTCGCAGGCATCGGTCCAGACAGGGGCGGACACGGTTCTGCTGAAATAACAAGCCTGATCGGAAGCAAAATACCACCAGGTTTGTCCGCAGTAGAACTGATCAATATCGGGATTGAGCGGACTGTCGGTCGTGGATACCACGGGAGGAATGCGGTCAATTACGGTAATCTGCTGCTGCTGGTCGGGGGCTGCGTTGCCGGAAGCATCCTGCAGACTCCAGGTGCGGACAAAAGTATATTCGCCCGGACAGCCGGTGCCAGCGGGAGGCCCGTCTGTGTAAGTAGCCTGAATTCCCCACGAACAATTGTCGCTCTCGGTGTTTACATCGCCAGCTCCGTTAGGGGTCAGGTTGACATTGCACAAGTCATCCGCATGAAGCGTGATATCCACCGGTCGTGTGAAGTTGGGCTTGATGGTGTCTCTGATGGTGACCATGGATGAACAGGTAGCTGTGTTGCCGCTCACATCCGTTACAGTCAGGTAAGTCTCGTACGTACCCGCCTGCTCGCAAGCGTAGCCCAAATTAATCTGTGAAAATGTAATCTGCCCCGGACAATTGTCGTAAGAACCATTGTCGAGCTGGGCGCTGTTCAGATAAGCCGCTCCGTAAATACTCAGATACAGAGTGGTATCACGGCACAAGGCGGTCGGACGGGTAATGTCGCTGACAGAAACATAAGAAATACAGACTGATGAATTGCCGCGCTGGTCAGTGACCGTGAGCGTCACCGCGTGCGAGCCGATACTGCTGCAATTATAAACGATGCTGTCGGGTGAAAATCGCAGCGATCCGCCGCAGTTGTCGTAGGAGGTGCTGTAAACAAGATCTGTGCCATAAACGGTCACAGAACCGGATAATTCCAGTGATTTTGCCACATTCCGACATTCGGCAACAGGCGGCATCAGATCCCGTACAGTTATCGAGGAGTTACAAGTAGCCGTGTTACCGTGCTTGTCGGTGACGGTGATAGTCACCACGTGCACGCCTGTATCGGCGCAGGTATAGCTGATGATTTCAGGGGTGAATGTCAGCGGATACCCACAATTGTCGGAAGAACCATTGTCTGTCTGAATACCCGATACATTGACCATGCCGGAAGCACCGGTTGAAACGCTCACATCCTTGCATACCGCCACCGGGGCAATGGTATCCCGGACTGTAACCATCGAGACACAGCTGCCCACATTTCCATAAGCATCGGTGATGGTCAGTGTAACTGGGTTTACACCCACATTTTCACAGTAATAGTTCAGCAAAGCAGGCGCATAATGCAGGGAAACAGTGCAATTATCGGAAGAGCCGTTGTCGAGTTGGGTGCCAGAAATAGTGGCTGTACCGAGAGCGTTCAGTGACAGAGTGATATCTTTGCACAAGGCGACTGGCGGCGTGAAATCCTGAACGGTAATTACCGACTGACAAGTGCCTGTGTCGCCGTTTTCATCGGTGACAACAAGGGTGATGGTGCGCAATCCGATGCTGTCGCAACTGTAAACCACCGCTGATGGAGACAGTAAAAGCACAGACTGCGGTGTGCACCCGTCATAAGAGCCGTTATTTACCTGACTGGCCAATACAGTCACTGTTCCCGAATTATCGAGGGAAACGGTCAGGTTTCTGCAGACAGCCACCGGAGCGGCGCTGTCTTCCACTGTAATGGTCGAGGTACAACTGGCAGTATGGCCGCTGTTGTCGCTCACCGTGAGCGTCACCTGCTGCATACCCGCATCGGCACAGGTGTAACTGACCGAAGAAGGTGTAAAATTCAGTACACTGCAGTTGTCGGAGGAACCGTTATCGAGCTGGGCACTGCTGACGGTTGCCGTCCCGGCGGAGTTCAGGGAAACCGTCACATCGCGGCAAAGTGCCACCGGAGCAGTGATATCCTGTACAGTTATCAGAGAATTACAAGTTGCGACATTACCATAAGTATCAGCGACATAAAGGGTAATCGTGCGCGCGCCCGCATCCGCACATGAGTAGGTCGTACTGGCTGGCGAGAACACCAGCTGACCGGTACAATTGTCGGAAGAGCCGTTATCCAGCTGGGCGCTGGTGACTACAGCCTGACCCGATGCATCGAGCACGGCGGTCACGTCGCGGCAGAGAGCCACCGGAGCTGTAATGTCAATAATACTGACCAGCGAAATACAGCTCGCGGAGTTTCCATTGGCATCTGTGACGGTGAGCACCACCTGATTTGTGCCCAGATCGGCGCAGGTATAATTGACAGTAGCCGGCGAGAATAACAGCTGACCATTGCAGTTGTCGTAGGAGCCGGCGTCCAGATCGCCGCTGCTGATTGTCACCATACCTGAAGCATTCAGGGCCTTGGTGGTATTCCGGCAATAGACCACCGGCGGCGTCAAATCCTGCACAGTGACGGTTGAAGTACAGGAAGCCGTGTTGCCGTGAATATCCGATACGGTCAGCGTCACCACGTGCGTGCCTGCTTCCGCGCAAGACCAGGTGATGCTGGCCGGTGTGAGCGTAAGCGGACTACCACAGTTATCAGAGGAACCGTTGTCGAGCTGGGCGCTGACAACCGTTACCAGTCCGGAAGCATTGAGCGATGCTGTCACATCACGGCACAGGGCCACAGGAGCACTCGCGTCCCGAACCGTCACCGTGGAGTTGCAGGTGGCGGTGTTGCCACTCATATCCGTGACCATGAGGGTGACCGTGCGTACACCGGCATCCGCGCAGTTGTACGTGGTGGATACCGGCGACAAGAGCAGCTGGGCACTGCAATTGTCGAGGGAGCCGTTGTCGAGCTGAGTGCCGCTCAGGGTAGCCATTCCGGAGGCATCCAGCGACAATATCACATCCCTGCAGTACGCCACCGGTGCGATTGCATCCTGTATCGTAACCAGCGAGGTACAGGTGGATGTATTCCCATGGGTATCAGTCACCGTGAGAGAGACCGTATTGGTACCGACACTCACACAGGTGAACACTGCGTTGACCGGAGTAAATACCAGCGGACCACCGCAGTTGTCGGAGGAATTGACACCAAGCTCCGCGCTGCTCACCGTGGCTGTACCCGAGGTACTCAGCGTGGCGGTTGTGTTCAGGCAGGAAGCCACTGGCGGCGTAACATCCTGCACCGTCACCTGCGATGTACAGGTGGCGCTGTTGCCAAGGTTATCAGTCACCGTGAGGGTAACCACTTTCATACCCACATCCGCGCAGGAATACGTGATGGATGCGGGAGCAAGCGTAATCGGGCCGCTCTGGTTGTTGTAGGAGCCGTTGTCGAGCTGGGCGCTGCTCACCGTGGCCGAGCCAGAAGCATCCAGGGAGACTGTTACATCCCGGCAAGATGCGGTGGGACCGACAATACCGTTCACCGTGATCACAGGCGTACAGGTGGCAGCGTTGCCGCGCTCATCTGTTGCCGTCAGAGTAACTACGTGATTGCCCACATTGGATGTATTGAAACTGAAACTCGCCGGAGTGAACGTCAGCTGGCTGCTGCAGTTGTCGGAAGATCCGTCGTCGAGCTGGGCGGCCGTGACGACAGCCGTACCGGAGCTGCCTAGTGTGACCGCCACGTCTTTACAGCGCATGGAAGGAGGCAGGTTGTCCTGCACCGTAATCAATGCCGTACAGGTACCTGTGTTACCAGCAGCATCCGAAACAGTCAGAGTGACCGTGCTGATACCCTGATCGGCACAGGTGAACAAGCTCTTGCTCAGGGAATAATTGGCTATACTGCAACCATCGGAAGAATTATTGTTGACCGCGGCAGTACTCAGGCTGGCCTGCCCGGTGTTGTCGAGCTGCACCGTGGCATTGCGGCATACAGCCGTTGGCGGCAGGACATCCTGCACCGTCACAACAGCAGTACAGGTAGATAAGTAAGTGCCGTCGGACACCTGCAGCGTGACCTGGTTGGCACCCAGATTGGCGCAGGAGAACACCGAAGGCGCGACCGACAGAACCACATACTGGCAATTGTCGTAAGAGCCATTGTCAACAGACACAGCCGTGATAACCGCCTGCTGTTGCGGATTCAGGCTCACCGACGCATCGCGGCAGAGCGCAGTGGGTGGCGACTGATCCACCACCGTGACATTAAACGAGCAGCTTCTGACATTGCCCGCTTCATCGGAAACGCGAAAAGTGACCGTTGTGAGACCCACATTGCAGGTCAGGGCATTCGGGAAGCCCGTGCCCTGCGACGATGTAGCGCCTGACATCGAGTAAAGTACTGATGTAATGGCACAGTTGTCGCTCGCCTCGGGAGTGGTGGGGAAAAACTGCCGGGAGCACAAACCGGGGTCAGCCGACAGCACCCTGTCGGTCTGGCAGCCCGCCAGCACCGGATACTGCCAGTCGTTGACCGTGATAGTCAGACTGCAACTGGCCGAGTTGCCCGCACAGTCGGTGGCCGAGAAAGTGACCACCGTGGTACCCGACGGGAAATTACCCGCCACAAAATCGCCGAAACTGGATAACAGTACGGAGTTGTTGGCCCCGTGCGTGCGCGTGACCGTGCCCCCGCACGCGTCCGCCCACGAGGGCCGGGCGATCGTTCTGAGCGTGAAGCAGGTGGCTGGTCCGGTTTCATAAGTGAAGGCATCACCGCACTGGAAATCATCAATATCGGGGTCGTAAGGCGAATTGGTAGAGACGATAGACGGAGCGGTGAGGTCGCGCACCGTGATGCGCTGCACCTGATTGGCGGCAGCGTTTCCGCAGGCATCCTGCAATTGCCAGGTGCGGTTAAAATAGAAAACACCGCAGGAAATAGCAACGGGAGGGCCGTCTGTGACAGTGGCCTGTAAACCCTGACTGCAGTTGTCGTATTCATCCGTTACGTCGCCGGTGACGGACACCAACGAGTTCGGGGAACAGCCTGCATCCGAATTAATCGTGATATCTGCGGGACGAGTGAACACCGGTGCGGTATCATCGGTGACCGTGATCAGCTGTGTTTGTTCGGTGAAATTGGCGTTAATCGAGTCATACACCCGCCAGGTGATCTGAATCTGGCGCGGGCAGGTGCCGGCATTGCCACCGAAGTCGCTGTTGATATCCCAACAGTACAGTTTCAGGTCGGGACCCACGCTGCAGTTATCGGAGTAAAGAACAGGCCCGTTCAGCGTTTTACCATGAATTGAATAGGTAAAAGCTGTATTGCCTGTTACAACCGGCACCGACTCACTGGCCGTCAGCGATACATCGGCGATAGAAGGACAGGCAGCGCCGGCGCTGGTGGTGAGCTCCACATCCGCCGGATCAGCGAAAACAGGTGCTATACCATCGGTGACCGTGATGACCGAAGTACACGTGGCGGTATTGCCGGACGCATCCGTGACGGTGAGCGCAACCGTTTGCGCGCCTGCGTCTGCGCACGTGAGCGAGAAGCTGGCCGGGGAGAAAGTGAGGGGGGCGTTGCAGTTATCGGTGGAACCGTTATTCAGTTGGGCTGCTGTGACAGTAGCATTGCCCGAACCGTCGAGGGTGGCTGTGATATTGCGGCATGTGGCAACGGGGGGTGTGGCATCCTTTACAGTAACGGTAGCCGTACAGGTAGCCATATTCCCGGATGCGTCAGACACTGTTAAGGTATATGAATTTGAACCAACCTGTGTGCAGTCATACGTAACTGACAGCGGTGAATAACTGAGTCCACCACCGCAGTTGTCGCCCGACATATTACTTATCTGTGTGTATGACACCATCGCCGTACCGCTGTTATCCAGGAATACCGTCGGATGGGCGCACATAGCCGTTGGAGGCGTTACATCCTGCACCGTGATTGTGGATGTACAAGTAGAGGTATTGCCGTTTGCATCGGTCACCGACAGGCTCACCGTTTGCGTACCCACGTCCACACACGTGTACGCGACGCTGGCGGGCAGGAATGTCAATGTGCCGCCACAGTTGTCTGTTGAGCCGTTGTTAATCTCCGCAGCAATGACCATCGCGTTGCCAGATCCGTCGAGAGTAGCAGTCACATTGCGGCATACCGCCGTTGGAGGGGTAATATCCTGCACGGTAACCACCGATGTGCAGGTGGTAGTATTGCTGTTGACATCGGTCACGGTGAGGGTTACTGTATTCTCTCCAATATTGGTACAGGTAAAACTGGTAACGGAAGCAGAAAAAGTCAGCGCCCCCTGGCTGGTACAGTTGTCCGTTGAGCCGTTGTTCAGCTGTGAGCCGGTGACTGTGGCTGTACCGGACCCGCTAAGTGACACGGCAATATTCCGGCAGACCGCCGTTGGAGGTATATTATCCTGTACGGTCACCACCGAAGTGCAGGTGGCGGTGTTGCTGTTGACATCGGTCACGGTGAGTATTACTGTATTCGCTCCAATGTTGGCACAGGTAAAACTGGTTACTGAGGCAGAAAAAGTGAGCGCACCCTGACTGACACAGTTGTCTGTTGAGCCGGTGTTAAGTTGTGAGCCGGTGATGTTGGCTGTACCGGACCCGCTAAGTGACACTGCAATATTCTGGCAGATTGCCGTCGGAGGTGTCATATCGCGTACGGTAACAACCCACGAACAGGTAGCAGTATTGCCGGCCAGATCAGTGGCGCGGAAGGTGAAACTGGTAGTTCCCACCGGCAAGGTGGAGCCTGAAACCGGACCACTTGTCTGGGTAATGGCCGGGATATTAC
Organism: uncultured Bacteroidota bacterium; assembly: GCA_903925535.1. GTDB lineage: Bacteria > Bacteroidota > Bacteroidia > Chitinophagales > Saprospiraceae > M3007. The sequence goes on from CAIYFY010000113.1 coordinate 23,224, forward strand.
AGATATCAGCGACCACCGGCGTGGAGAAGGTGTATACGTGCCCACAGTTACCCGCGTCACTGTTCACAGTGACGTTGGCCGGACAGGAGGTGAACACCGGAGGGGTCGAATCGGTTACGGTAATCAGAGCTGTACAGGTACTGGTATTGCCGCTGTAATCCCGCGCAGTAAAGGTGAACGTAACAGGTCCTGGCAGCGTGAGTGTGCTCCCGGCAGCAGGGCTCTGGGTTTTTACGATGTTGGAGGAACTGGTACAGTTATCGGTGACTATCAGTTGAGGTAGCAAATTGGGGAAAGTAGCCGTACAGTTTACTGTTGTATTGGGAGGGCAGGAGGTAATAGTTGGAGCTGTAGCGTCGCGTATTGTTATCGTAGCGAAACACGAGTTGGCGTAATTACCTCCTGCATCCCGCACATTCAGAGCCACTACATTGGCCCCTGTATCGGCACAGGTAAATAAATTTTGTGTTAGATTGAGAAGTAGGTTCTGGGGCGGGGTACAATCGTCCAAAGAACCTACATTGATCTGACTGGCATTTAGCGTAGCCATACCAGCCCCCCCCAGATTCAGCGTAACCATGTCAACACAAAGCGCTGTGGGGGGCGTCGTATCATCAATAGTTACTACTGAAATACAACTGGCTGTATTCGCACTGGCATCTGAGACAGTAAAGGTGACTATGGTGGTATCACCGTCAAAATCACCCACGTTTATATAGGGCAATGGGTGCTGTGACACCGTGTAAGCGCAGTAATCTTCTGCAATAACCTCGGTAGTCATATCTGGCAGCAACGAACCACATGATGGCAGGGTTCTGTTGGGCGGACAAGTCAGAATAACCGGATCAATATTATCCTCGACCTTCACCAGGGCGTTACAGGTAGCAGTATTTCCGCTGGCATCAGTCACTAACAACCGTACTATATTATTGCCCACGTCAGCACATCGGTAAATATGGTTACTGGTGGTATTGTTGGATGAACATGTCTGAATGACGGCTGTACCCTTGTTATCATGAAGTGAAATGAATCCCGCTGCATTGTCGGGGTTAGTGACCATCAGCATATAGTAACCAGTAGCAGCAGTAAACATGACACGGCGGCCACCGCTCACGTCCAGTTCGCAGTATTGCTCGGTAGTCAAATCAAGCTGACTGCAGACGGGTGAAGAAAATGGCCCCCAGACAGCTGCGTCATAGCCGACTGGGCCGGGCGGCGGCGCTCCTTCAATAATCATGTCTATGGTGCCCGGAGTTACCACCTGAAAATACGCCCAGGATTCAAATGAAGATCCAATCGGACAATTACTGGAATAATTACCGTCAGAACCATTCACCGCCGAACGAAACTGCATGGTGTCGGATACGCACACTGCACTGGCACAGTTGGAACCCGCGGTAAACCATTCGGGGACATTCAGAGTGACATTCAATGTACACCCACCCAATGAACCGTCATCAATATCAGACAAGGAGACGGAAGCCTCTCCATTTGGATCGAGTTGTACAGTAATTGAATCACACCTGGCCGTTGGCGAGTACCCAGGCTGGACATTTACAATGGCGATACACTGCCCGCGGTTACCGCTGGCATCATATACCGAAAGCGTAACCAAGTTATTAGACAAGCCTACATTTGAACAGTTAAATGTACTGGGAGAAAGCGACATCGATGTAATTCCACAGGCGTCAATAGAGTTGTTGTTTACCTGGGCTGCAGTTACAGTTACGCTGTTTCCAACCAGCGCCACCGTCACGTTCTGACATAACGCTACTGGAGACGTGATATCCTGCACCGTCACGGTACCTGTGCAGGTACTGGTATTTCCACTTGCGTCGGAAAGCGTGAGAGTAACGGTATTTGGACCCAGATCGGCACAAGAGAAGGCCGTTTTACTCAGGGTACGGGTAATTATACCGCAGGCATCGGTGGAAGTGTTGTCAATATTGGCCGCAGCAAGAGTACCGCTGCCGGATGAATTCAATTGTAATGTGTAATTCCTGCAACTGGCCGTCGGCGGCGTCACATCCTGTACAGTCACCACGGCAGTACATGTCCGGGTGTTGGTACCGTC
>CAIYFY010000114.1 GCA_903925535.1 uncultured Bacteroidota bacterium
AGCGGGACTGTTGGAAACCCCGGAATTTCCCTGAAAACCTGTGGTGAGTCCGAATGTAGGGGTTGCAGCCGGCCATGTGGGTCCATTTGGTGGTAAAACGCAGGTCCGGGCAGCCCCCGAGTTCTTTCAGTCTGTTTATCCCGGCGTGGAAGTATCGCTTCGGGACCGCTTGGTCAAAACCGGCTGCAAAGGCCCAGACTGGCAGGTGCGCATCCGAGATGGGTTTCATATAATCGGGATGCCCCCATCCCACTACCGGAGCAATAGCGGTGAATAACCCGGGATGAGTGCTGGCAAAATGCCAGGTACCAAATCCGCCGTAGCTGAGTCCGGTAAGATAAGTACGCGATTCGTCGCCACCAAAGTACATATGAGCAAGGCTGATCATGTCTGTCAGGTCTTCCTCAATGAGGTCCCATCCTTCGGGCAGCGTTTTCATACCCCTCGGAAAAGTATCGGACGGGATAGTAGCCTGCATGGCGCCGGTTTGTGCATCGCCCCAGTTGCGGGGCGGAGTGCCTTCTTCCAGGCGTTGCGGAATCCAGGAGCGATCGCGGTTGTCAATATAAGAAATACCTCTTTTGTCCATGCCAAACATGGGCAATTGCGGGGAGATAATAATGAAAGGGAGGTCTCGCTTCTGTATCCAGGCTTCATAGAGCGGCCCGTGAGCCAGTACATAGTCGAGTTCATCCTTGCCGTTGCCGCGCTCCCCGTTTCCGTGAAGGAACATCATGAGCGGGTATTTTTTGCCCACCACACCATCGTGACCCTTTGGATAGTATATGAAATACTCTCTTTCCGAGCCATCGAGTTTGCTCTTGTAGGGCATTCGGGTGAGTCGTGCGGGCATATCATACACCGGTGTGGCGGGTGTGCCGGGTTGCAGCAGATCGGTGTCGGGTGTTTTCAGATCCATTTGTTTGATCCATATATTTCGATAAAGAACATTGTGCCCTTCGGCCTGCAACTTAAGACCGCCGGGCCTGTCGGTGATACCTTTTCCATCGTCGTTACCGCCATCAATACCGGAGAATGGTCCACCCCATACCTGATTTATTGACTGGTTGACATGCACCTTTATTCCATTGAAATGCATCGTGACCATGGGTTTTTCCACCATTACTCCGTCTTTGAAACGGGCTGCACGGAAGACGATATCATAGGCATTCCACTTTCCGGTGCCGTTGTACGGATGGTAAGCCGATCTCTTTTCGTTGATGACCGCGCCCATACCGTGGCCTGTGGAGTCGCCGTCGAGCACCTGAATTTCGAAGCGGTTTTGCAGATAAACACCGCTGTTGCCTCCCGGATCCTGGATCAGGAATTCCACGTGCGCACGGAAATCGCGAAACTCGTCTTTCGTGACCAGATCTGCTGCCCCATACTTGCCCCCCGCACCGGCAGGATCATTGCTTGAGACCGCCGTGCCACTTCCCGCAGGATCAGCTACAACAGGCCATTTGACGGGCAGCTGGGCAGACAGGCGCGGACCGTTCCAGTATGTCCAGTTGGTATGCAGCATTTCAGCACTTCCATCCAGATACATTTTCGCGCCTTTCACAGGTTTTGCACCCACACCGATTTTCTGTGCAGAAACAGCGGCAGCCGCGAGCAGCAGCAGAGACAAACAGATTAGTTTTTTCATTGATACGAGTTTTAGAAATAACGGCCAATCATTTCGTGGTCAACAATCACTTTTTTCAGTTCGGAGAAATCAACAGCGCCCATGCATTTCCACACCACTTTACCGCCCGGCTCCACCAGTATGGTGTAAGGAAGGGCTCCCTCCCACTCCGGGTCTATCGCTTCAATGAGCGCATATTTGTCTTCGGAATCGAAAACATAATTTTTGGAGGAAGCATACTTCTCCTGAAGGAAGAGCAGCGCCTTGGCAGCCTTGTCGGGTCTGTCGGCTGAAATAGACACAAATTCAAAGTCGCGCGCGCCATACATGCGCTGCAACACAATGAAATCGGGGAATTCCATAACGCAGGGTCCGCACCAGGTAGCCCACACGTTGATGAGGCGGAGTTTACCCGAATCTTCATTCCTGACGATTTTTCTGACACCTGTAGTGTCCACTTTATCGAGCGTGACGGGTCTGTACTTCCATTCCTGTTCGGCCTTCTCCTTGTACTCGAGCTTCCAGCCCCATTTGGTGGAGCAGCCGAACGATTTGGTTACCGGATTGGCGACAGGCGTTCCAGCAAGTACGGCATCGAGGGCCGACCGGAGGTCTTCCGCATTAGCCTTCCCTGGCTTTTCAGTCGCATCAAGACGACCCTGATATACCAGTTTCCGCTGGCTGTCAAAGACGAATGCATGCGGAGTGGCAACCGGACCGTACTGCAGCGATGTTTCCTGCGTATCGCCGTCGTAGAGATACGGGAAGTCAAACTGTTTGTCTTTGGCGCGCTGCTGCATGGCCTCGTAATCATCATTCAGGTCGGTATATCCGAGTTCTTCATAGAGGAGTCCGAGCGGACTGTTTGGCGAAATAGCCACGAGTGCCACGCCTTTGCTGCGGTAATCGGCTGCCACCGACCTGATCCTGTCTTCATACGCCTGAGCTGTTGGACAGTGGTTGCAGGTGAAGACAATTACGAGTGCTTTGGCATCCTTGAAATCGGCGAGTGAATAAAACTTTCCATCTACGCCGGGGAGCTTGAAATCGGGGGCTTGTGCACCGGTTTCAAGGGTCTTGACCGGCCTTTCTGCGACAGGCTGCGGGTTTGGCCTGAAAACAGCGTCTGTTGTTTGCTGATTACAGGAAACCAGCAACAGCGAAACTATAAGCGTGTGAAGTAGGCGTGCCATGCGACAATAATTTGGCGGCAAGGTAATTCAAAAGAAATAATACACCAGCAAATCAGAATTTGATTTTCACAAAACGTGGTCTGTATATGTGGGCGTTCTTCTGAATGTCATTCCAGAAATCGAGCGTGATGGTATTATAGCTCACCAACAGCTCTCCCTTTTTCGACAAATTGGGGTGCGCTTTTGCGTTGTAGCAGAACAAACCCTCATCCATTTCAGGTGTCTTCCATATTTCACGGATGGGTCCGAAGGGTCCAACCGGACTGTTGCCGATTCGCATGCCCACTTTGTCGGACAGGCCCATGACCTGGAAAATCAGTGCATAACGACCATCGGGCAGTGGCGTTATACTCAGCTCATTGGAAACGGCATTGCAAATCGGCCTGGCCTGATTCATGTCAGCCATCCATTTTTCGCCATTCCAGAAGCTCCACTGGTCAAAATCTTCGAAACTGGCCGGTTTCACACGGGCGGCGAGCAGATTTTTATCCTTGCCCGCGCACGCGTACACATACACGTAGCCGTCAGGGTACGGGGCTCCGGCTTTTCGGGTGTTGACCAGAATGCCTGCGCCAAAATTGCCCTCGCCGGCGGCTTCGGTGTTGATGTGAAGGGGCGTTCTGATCTGTCTGTAACCCTCAAAAGGGGGGCGCTGACTCTCCTTCGGGATGGCAATAAGCGTCACGCCCGGCTCCCTGAAGTCAAAAACACCACTTCCGGTTACTTCAATATTATAGGCAAACAGATAGAGCGTATTATCCTTTTCCTGATTGATAAACCCGTCGCCCAGCCAGAAATGCTCCTTTTTACCCGGAGTGATTTGTTCGGGCACAAAAAAAGTGGCCGGCGTGCCATCAGGGGCTATTTTATAGAAGAACTGAATACTGTCGGGATGACCTGAATTACCCTTCACGATGGCAACGGTATTGTTGACCATCCGGTTTCCGGGTTTTGGTTTTCCATTTTCGAC
>CAIYFY010000115.1 GCA_903925535.1 uncultured Bacteroidota bacterium
CTGCGAAACTCTGCGGTTATACAAACACGTAGCATTAAATGTATATAATATGATGCCGGGGCATTCCGACTAAAAGGAGGGATCTTCCATATCCGGTACAACCGCTGTGCCTGCCGATATTTACTTCGGTGTTCGCGAGACTGTTCAACCTACCTCACCCGAACCGTTCTTTCATCAGCTTGCTGAAGTAGTACAGTGTTTTGAACCCGACGGCGTAGCAGAACTCTTTCATGGTTTCGAAGGCGCCTGTTTTAATCAGATAGATGGCTCTTTTTTCGATATTGAAAAATACTTTCCCCTTATCAAAGATGTTTAATCCGTTGTTCATACATACCATACAGCTCCTCATTGCTGTAGCCGTCAATATTCTGACTGAAGTAAACGGGCAGTTTCACGCCGTGCGATGCGGCGATTTTCATACCCTCAGTAGCAATCAGGTTCACCAGAAATATACCGGAAAGGGAGGATGCAGCCCCGGTGAGATGTCCGCCAATACGCATAAGTCCGTCGCCGGGCGGTACGCAGTTGTCGAGTACCAGATCGGCTATGTCCATGAGTTTTCGGCCACCCGGGTGTCGGGAAGGGTACATGGCTGATTGCTCGAGGGAGGTAATGGCTATCACGCGCAGCCCTGCGGCTTTCACCAGTTCGGCCATTTCGATGGGCATGGCATTTCTTCCCGAGTTCGACACAACAATCATCAGATCGCCGGGAGTGAGTTGATGCTGATCCAGTATGATTTTTGCCAGTCCCGGAATTCGCTCAATTTCTGCACTGCGCCGGGCACCTTCGGATGTCATGACAGTACTGTCGAGCATCGCGTTCACGTTGGCAAGTCCGCCCGCGCGTACGAAGAGCTCCAGTCCGATCATGTGCGAGTGGCCTGTACCGAACGTGTGTATAATCCGGTCGTTGATGAGCGTGTCTGCCAGCCAGCGTGAAGCTTCCCGTATGTTGTCTTCCTGGACAGAAACAATCCGGTCGAGTTGCAGTCTGGCCTTTTCGTGGTATTCAAACATCACAGCCTGATAAATATTTTTTTGCGGTAAAGCAGGTAAACCGGCATGAAAACAATTCCGACATAAAGCAATGCATACGTGAGCGATGCCATTTGGGCCGGCACTCCGGCAGCTGTCAGACTGTTCATCCACATCTCGTTAAGGCCCGGCTTCCCAAAGTAACCGGTGTAGAAAACGGCTGTCAGCATACCAGCGAGTGTGTAGGCCGTGATGGCATTGGCGCCGAAAATTCGTCCGGGGGCCGTCCAGCGGCTCAAGCCTAGCATATCCACCACCAGGTGAGCGGCTGCCAGCGTCATGAACGCCAGTCCGGAAGTGTGGCACACATACGAGCTCGTCCATATATGTTTATTGATCGGGAAGAACCAGTCCCAGGCGCCGCCGGCGACGAACAGTCCGAACCCGGCGAGAAACAGCCACGTGATTCGCTGATACAAATCCCTGTTATGGAGGATAATCCGTCCGGCCATCATACCTGTCATGCCCGTTACAATAGCCGGGAAGGTGCTGAGAAATCCTTCCGGATCCCAGGTTTTCTGCCAAAGCACGCCCGGCAGTATTTTGCCATCTATATAGTTGGCGATATTCATACCTGCGGCACTCAGGTCGGGCTGACCGACTCCCGGTACCGGAACAAAGGCCATGACAACCCAGTAGGCAGCCAGTATGCCCACGCCCGCGCGCATCCATGTGCGCCAGTCGGTGTACAGGTACAGCAGCGCACAAGCCATGAATACAAATGCAATTCGGTGCAGCACACCCACCCATCGGATATTACCGAAGTCAAAGTCGGGCCATAACCACAGGAAAATACCAAGAGCATATATTTTCAGGCTGCGCAGCAATATCTTTTTTGCGAGTGCTGATTTGTTGGCGCCTGCATCGAGGCGTGGCTGGTAGGCCAGCGCGATGGACACACCCACGATGAACAGGAAGAAGGGAAATATATAATCGGTGGGCGTGGCTCCGTTCCAGGAGGCGTGCAGCAGAGGCGGATAAACATGGCCCCACGACCCCGGAGTGTTCACGATGATCATGGCCATGATGGTAAAGCCGCGCATGGCATCGAGCGACAGCAGTCGCGCAGATTGGTTGTTTTTGCTCATTTTTTACCCAGATGAAGTGTTGAAGAGAAGCCGGAACGGCCTTTTTCGTTGAAGCAGGCAGCTTTCACCACACGTGCATCGGCAGAAAAGGGACCACTGTAAACCGCACTCGAACTGTTGGGCTCGGTACCATCGGAAGTGTAGCGAATCTGGAAGCCGGGGTACGCCGTGTTCATGCTGATCTGTCCGTTTTCTGACACAATACCCGGCGGAGGAATCCGGTAGTTGTACCCTCCCGACAGTGTTGTCAGGCGAGGCAGTTCTTTCAATGCCAGCGTTTGCGAAAATCTGTTCCAGTCGGCGAGCCGTGCCGCGTCATCCTGTCCGCTCCACGCGGGTTCACCCTGCCATGCCCGCTGGGCAAATCCCTGCAGTTTGGGCAGATAATAATACTCCAGCATATCGCGGCCCTTGATGGTTTCACTCCACAGTTGCGCCTGCAGTCCGGCAATATTCTGCCTGCCGGCAGGTGTGAGCCGCTCCATGCCGGCAAAATCCTTTGCGGGATCGAACGGGCGTCCCATGTCGTCGGTTTTGGTGGACTGGAACAGGTCGTAGGGCACAAACGAGAAGGCGTCTTCCGTGTCAATGAAGCCACCCCAGTACAGACCGGGCTCCCGGGGATCTTTATTGTAGGCGAGGTCGAAGTAGAAATTGGTCACATTGCAGAGAACGACCGGATAACCTGCATTGGCCAGGCGGTAGCCGAGATCCTGATTGCCCCAGAGGTTATTCCATATATACGGATAAACACCGCTGTTGGCAAAGGCCGGATTGGGCGTCCAGGAGCCGTCGTCGTTGAACGACATGACCGCCTCCTCCCAGGTACCGTTCAATAGACCGCGCTTTTTCAGGGCATCAATCATCTGGCCGAAAAAGAGGCCCTGCAGGTTGCGGTTGTTCCTGATTTCCGGATGATTGCCCATGAATGTACGACATTCAGGAGAGCCTGTCCAGGCTTTCGATGGTACCTCGTCGCCTCCGGTGTGAAACATGTTCAGCGGCACACCGGCCTCTTTGTACATACTGATCACATCGTCGAGTACGTATTCAAAAAAGTGTATGACCTGATCGCGGCATACACAGGTGGTATTATCGTTGTATCCCTGAGCCGAGCGGTATTGCGAGGTGTCGGCGGGGTCAATGAGTCTGAACCGGTTGGCCTCTTCCGGCTGTCCCTTGGCCATCAGGCGCTGATAGCGGAGCTCCATGGCTTTGATCGCGGCCCGCGAGTGCCCCGGCAGATTGATTTCCGGGATCACCTCAATATTGCGCTGTTGTGCATAGCGGAGAATCTGCTTGAAGTCGCTGCGCGTATAAAAACCGTTGCCGTGAGAACGCGGATTATCGGAATCGGGCCCAGAGCCGTATGCCGGGGCGAGGTACAGACTGTCGCGGTGCCTGTGACCGCGCCTGCCGCCCACCTCTGTCAGTTCGGGCAGGCCGTTGATCTCCAGGCGCCAGCCCTCGTCTTCCGTGAGATTGAAAAGCAGCTTGTTGAGCTTGTACCGGGCCATCATATCGAGCAGGCGCAGTACGGTTTCTTTCGACTGAAAATTCCTGCACACATCGAGGTGCAGACCTCGATAGGCAAAAGCCGGCTTGTCGGTGACAGATATACCCGGAGCGGCATAATGCCCGCCGGCACCTTTCCTGATTAGTGAAATCAGGGATTGTACACCGTAGAAAACACCTTTTTCATCGCTCCCGGTAATTACAATACTGTCGGAGGAAACGGACAACTGATATCCTTCCGGCATATTCAGCGCGCGTGCAACTTTCAGCCGTACGGGAGCATTGTCTGTAATACACGCATTCAGCGAGAATTGTCGGCGCAGTTCATCGCACAGGTACTGTCCGGCCAGACCAGCCTCCGGTGATACCTGTACACCTGTACGTTTGCCGAAGTCGAACTGTCCGCTGTTGTACGTCCAGGATGTGGGTGCCGGAATAAATGGAAACAGCTCATTGTCAGGTATTTGGCTCAGCCGCTCATTTTGCCTGTACAGAAATGCCGGATCCGGATAAGGTTCCTCATCGCGTGTGTTCCGTGTAAACTGAGCTTCCGATTCAAAGGGAAGCACCTTGTATCTGGAAATCGCTTTTGTTTTTTCCTCGCCGCCATCGGTGTACGTGATATACAAACCGAGCGGCCCGTCGGAGACCTTTATGGCGTAGTCTTCCGATACATATTTCACAACGGCGGTATCACCCGGAGCGAGCAACATATCGCCGGAAGGCACCATGCGGTAGAAGTCGCCGTTGATATTCTGTACCCGGGCAGGTCCTTCGGATCCGGTTACCAGTCGCGGAGCCTGATTCCAGTACATGTTCCATGAGTTGCCCTTTAGCGCGAAGCGTCCGCGGTTGATAATCCAGAAAACGGCAGTATGGGTGGTTTTATCATCCCTGGTTACATTTTCCTCGAGCCGCCATACCACTTCGAGATCGGGGCCGGCCCAGCCGGTGCGACAGCCCATCCAGAGCGGACTGGTGACAAGAACATAAATGTACAGAATTCGGAGCAGATGTCTCATTTAAAAACAGTAGAAAAATTTCTGAAAAAACAAACTGACGCAAATATAGTAAAGAGCATTGTATTCCGGATTATATAAAATGGTGTTCTGCCGCAACATATCTGAAAGGCTTGCAGTCCGGATATATACGTTCTGCCGGCAGGCGGCTGGCGAACAGAGGCTTTACCACTTTTTACCACCGGATATATTTCATCCGGTTTTTGATGGCCTCAACTCCGAAATATTACCACAGAGCAGTTCATATTCTGTTCCGGATTACTTTTTTGGCACTTTTGACGAATAAAAATAATAAAACAATAAATTTTAAATAAAAATTTGTATATTGATCATAATATTGAAAATCAATTATTTAAAAAAAAGTCAAAAAAAAATTGGCACACCTGAAAAAATATTTTTGGGAAATTGTGGGTAAATATGGTAAAAAGTGGGAAAGACCACTACATTTGTGGCGGTGAATAGTAATGCGAGAGCTTCATTTGTGTGCGCATTACCTGCCACCGGTAATTGTAAAACCCGTTATGCAGTTGATTGGAGAATATACAGTGGCCCTTGATGAAAAGGGCCGTTTGCGCGTTCCATCAGCGCTGCTGCGCCAGTTGGGGGAGAAACCCGACGGCGAGGGTTACGAGTTTGTAATCAACCGGGGATTCGAGAAGTGCATGACGCTTTATCCCAAGCCGGTTTGGGACGCGATTGCTGAAAAGCTGAGCCGTCTCAATCGTTTTAATCAGACCAATCGCGCTTTCGTTCGTTCTTTTTACCTCGGAGCCTATCCGGTGACAACCGACAGTGCCGACAGGATTTTGCTGCAGAAGCCTTCCATGGATTATGCGCAGATCAGCAAGGAGGCTGTACTGGTAGCCATGGACGACCGTATAGAAATCTGGTCGCCCGAGCAATATGCCAGCGTTGCAGCGATAGAGTCGGATAACTTCGCCAGTATGGCCGATATGGTTATGGGTGGTGGTGCGAACGGGGTAGGAGATATGGATATCACGGGATTCTGAGTAACTGATACCAATACAGTGTTAAACCCCCACTTATGTACCACATAAGCGTACTACTGAATGAATCTGTTGAATGGCTGCAGGTAAATCCCGGCGGCATATTCATAGACGCTACGTTTGGAGGAGGAGGTCACTCGGCTTTAATCCTGGAGCAGTTGAATGGCGGCGGTCATCTCTATGCTTTCGATCAGGATGCAGATGCGCTGAATAACGCCGGTTCGTTCACAGATGCTCCCAATTTTACCATCATTCACGCTAATTTCAGGGAAATCAGGCGCATGTTGCGCGCAGAGGGTGTCAGACCGGGTACAGTCAACGGTATTCTGGCCGACCTCGGGGTGAGCAGTCACCAGCTCGACAGTGCCGAACGCGGATTTTCGTACCGGTTTGATGCAGCGCTGGATATGCGCATGGATGTCAGGGAGGGAGAAACAGCGGCCGATCTGCTGAACAGCCGGAGTGCACAGGAGTTGCAGCGGATATTCAGCGAGCTGGGAGAGGTGAGGAATTCAAAAACACTGGCAGAGGCGGTAGTCAGGCACCGGGAGGCGCAGCCTTTCAAAACGACCGGAGAGCTGGCTGCCCTGTGCGAAAAGTATTTCATGGGCGACCGGATGCGGTATATGTCGCAGGTGTTTCAGGCGCTCAGGATGGAAGTGAACGACGAACTGGGAGCGCTGAAGAGCATGCTGGAGGGCGCGTATGATATGCTGGCTCCGGGAGGCCGCCTCGCGGTTATTACTTTCCACTCCCTCGAGGACAGAATGGTGAAAAACTTTCTGAAATCGGGTAACGTGTCGGGTGAACCGGTGAAGGACTTCTACGGAAATATCGAGCGTCCGTGGGATGTACTCACCAAAAAGCCGGTGGAGCCGGGCGGAGATGAACTGAAAAGAAATGCACGGGCCAGGAGTTCGAGGCTTCGTGTAGCAGTAAAACGATAACGAGCAGGAAAATGGCCAATAAAATACTGAACGCA
>CAIYFY010000116.1 GCA_903925535.1 uncultured Bacteroidota bacterium
ATTCGTGGAAATCTATATGAATAAACTGAATGCCATCTTTTCGCATTAACTTTTTTGAAAGACTCAATCTATCTAACATCATTGATAACCAAGATGAGCTCATAAAACCATCTTTGTAAGGAAAACCATCACCTCCTGTGTTATAAGGTGGGTCAATATAACTTGAAGTTAGTTTTCCCTTGTATTTATTGTATAAAAAAGAAAGTGCTTGATAGTTATCTGAATTGATAAGTAATCCATTTGAATTCAAATCAATGTTCTCAATTGATGCTAATAATTTCCACTTTAGCTCATTAGGCAAATACTTAGTATCCAAAACCAATTTATCATTGGCTTTCAAAAATGCTTTGGCATCATCTTCCAGTTCACTACCTGTAATAAACTTAAGGTCAATCCAATCTTGTATTTGTTTTTTATCCCTATCTGTAAGAATGTATTGCATAACAACATCATACACGCTTTCTGGTATGCGGTCAAGCGTCATACAGTAATGGCTTTCCACCACAAATTTTTTCTTTTCAAACAGGCGTTTCTGAAATTCTTCCAGCTCACTCACAAAATCAATCACCACCAAAGCAATGTCTCTGATGGCAGATGCTTTCAATACATTGTTTTTAATGGCTTCCTGCACTTCCTGTTCGTTCCATGCAGGGTCCAGGAAGGCAATGCTGAACACATCATTTTTTAAAAAAGTATCCAGCTCTCTTTGCAAAAAGCCTTTCAGGTCTTTATGAATGAAGTAATCAAACTTGTTTACGGTGGTGTAGCGTTCAAGGTGGTAAAGAAATAGCGGTATAGCTTCTCCTTTGCTGTTGTTTCGGGTTTTGCTGAGAAACAAAAGAAGTTCAGCGTCACCAATTCTCTTGCCCTCATCATTTACTAAAGCAGCCAGTTTTTGATTAATGCCTTTGCTGTCGGTTTTTACACTTTGTTTGTCGCCCCATATTTTCTTTTCTTCGGCATTCGGCACTCGGTAATGAAATTTCACCAACAGCTTTCGTTCTTCAAGTATCCATTCAAAAGGCTTTTCTGCGGGCACAAACAATCGTCCCTTTTCTTCCTTATTGTTGTTGATGGCTGTATCGGCATCCAAAATCCTGAACTCAACCTGTGTGAGAGTATTCGGGTCAGAAGATTGGTTGTTAAACAGGTAGTTTTTAAAGTTGTCGCCTGTTTTTATGTAATACTGGTCATAGTTTGCCCAATACAGTTTTACTTCCTCGCCCTCATAAGGAATCATGTAATTGTTCTTGCCTGCACGGGGCTTGCTGATGAAGTCGCCACCTTCATAATATCGTTCAAAGAAGCGGTAAAGTTCGTTGTAAATAGACTTCTCGGTATCCTCGGAAACACGGAGATTATCCAGCTTTTCCCTTGCCGTTTTGTACTGTTTGAAAGGCTCCATGAATAATTCAAGTTGCCCGTACAACCCGGCTTTGGCTTCCAGATCTCCGTTTATTTGAAAATCAACCTTGAACTCCTTCTCCAGTTTGGCCTTGGCTTGCTCCAGTTGGGTACTGATTTCTGTACTTTGACGGCCAATAATTTTACGTTTGACGTATTCAATTTTATCGTCAATATCCCGTTCTATAAAACCCTCGACTTCCCGGGCTTTGATATTCATAATTCTGTATATACCAAAATCAAGGTCGGTATTGTCAAGTTGGAATAACTCCCTTAACAGGTCTTTTAATAGCTGTTTTGTGTCGGTAGTTGCCATGTAATGACTTCTTGTTTTTATGATTTTCAGCGGCATTGCTACCGGAAATTTATTCCGTCATAACAGCCTGAGCAGAAAGAGAAGTTATTCTTGTTGGTCGCATTTGTTTTATTCCATGGCAGCCCCTATCCCGGCCGCCAGTTCCGCCATTTCCTCCTGAGAAAGATGCACCTTGGCGCTGCCGGTGAAGCGCACATCTTCCATGCTGTTGAACGGTAGCAGGTGTACGTGCGTATGGCGTACCTCCTCTCCGATTACCACAATACAGACCCGGCTGCAAGGAACCGTTTTTTCCAGTGCTTTGGCCACCTTTTTGGCAAACAGCCACAGTCCCTGATACAGCTCATCCTCTACATCGAAGATATAGTCAATCTCCTTTTTGGTGATGCAGAGTGTGTGTCCGTACGCCTGCGGGCGCACGTCAAGCAGGGCGAGGTAGTCGTCGGTTTCCGCGATTTTGTGGCAAGGGATTTCGCCATTGACAATACGGGTGAAAATAGAAGCCATAGGGTATGTTTTTAGAAAAATTTCTGTCCGTTTCGGGCCATTTTCCGGAGCAGCGGACTGCACCGGTATCTGTCTTCCAGATATTCAACATAGAGGGCATCCAGCTTTTCCACTACGTTCCGGATGCCAATCTCGTCGGCCCACGCAAGGAGTCCCTTCGGATAGTTTACTCCATTGGTCATGGCCAGTTCGATATCATCGCGGGATGCAATACGCAGATAGAGCGCCTCGGCTGCCTCATTAATCAGCATGACGATAATTCGCAGGGCAATTTCTCTTCCGAGTGCCTCATCCCGTACGGGTTCGGGCATCACTGCGCCATTGCGGTAGTCATAAAAGCCGCGGCCTGTTTTTCTGCCCAGATAATTGGCGTCCACCAGGCGTTTCTGCGTCATGGAAGGGCGGTACCGCGGATCATAGAAGAAATTGGTGAACACCACCTCTGTAACAGCATAGTTGATGTCATTCCCGATGAAGTCCATGAGCTCAAACGGACCCATTCGGAAACCGGAAAGGTCGCGCATGGCCCAGTCAATAGTAGCCTCGTCGGCAATACCCTCATCGAGAATACGCAGCGCTTCTCCGTAGTAGGGGCGCGCCACGCGGTTTACGATAAATCCGGGTGTATCCTTGGCGATCACAGTGGTTTTACCCCAGCCGTCAATCAGTTTCCGGGCGCGCTCGAGCACGGTTGGTTCGGTCTGCAAACCGGGAATGATTTCCACGAGCCGCATGAGGGGTGCCGGATTGAAGAAATGTACTCCGATGATGCGCTGGGGGTGTTTCAGCTGGGCGCCCATGGCCGAAATAGACAGGGAAGAGGTATTGCTGGCCAGAATGGTATTTTCGCTTACGATAGCCTCCATACTCTTGAAGGCAATCTGTTTGGGCTCAATATCCTCTACAATGGCTTCAATGACCATGGAACAGTCCTTGAAATCGCTCATGTGATCGCTGAACTTGATCCTGCTGAACATTTCGTAGGCGTTGGAATCGGTCATTTTGCCCTTATCCACCAGCGACTTGAGTGTGCCTTGTATGTTTTTCCCCGATTTTGACAGTGCAATCGTGAGGTTGTCGCAGATAACGACCTTGTGGCCGACGCTCGCCGCCACCTGAGCAATTCCGCTGCCCATGGAGCCCGCGCCAAGTATGCCTATTGTGTCCATTGATGATTAGTATTTCTGTTGGCAAAGGTATGCCTGTCGTTGAACTATTTCGAACAAAAAGAACGTGAATTACAGCATAAAACAGGGTACAGGCCGCTTTTATGTCGTCGGTTTCGGGTAGTAGGTCAGCAAGCCGGAGTTTTCCGGTCTGAACAACATTTTTGCGGCCAGCCGAATCTCTTCCGGGGTTACACCCAGGTATATCTCCGACTCGTCGTTCATCAGTTCTGCACTGCTGATCAGTTCATAATATCCCAGATTTTGCGCCTTGTTCAGCACGCTGGCCTCTGAAAATACCACCGTGCTTTCGAAACGATGCTTGATTTTGGTCAGCTCCCGCTCTTCAATCAGCTCCTCTGTCAGTTTTTCCAGTTCTGCCCAGACAGCCTGTGTACATGCTTCAACGGATACACCTTCTGCAGGACGGCCCTCTATGACAAACAGGCCCGGATCAATGCTGGCTGTTATGTAGGCGTCTATCTGGGAGAAAAGTGGTTGCTCCTTGAGCAGTCGCCGGTACAGTCTGGCCGAGTGCCCCTGTGCCAGTATGTCTGACAACAAATCCACTGCGTAGAACTCCCGGGTGAGCCTTGCAGGAGTCCGGAACGCGAGATAGATGGCCCTTACCGGAACATCTGTATGGACCTCGCAGTGTCTGGGTGCCGACTGAACGGGCTCAGGCTGTAATATTCTCACCGGCGGAGAGGCCGGAGAGGGGATGTCGCCGAACCATTTTGCCGCCAGCTCCGTGGCTTTGCTGACCGAGACATTCCCGGCTATGCTCAGTACGGCATTGGCCGGTGTGTACCAGGTGCGGTAAAAGTTGCGCACATCGTCAATAGAAGCGTTTTCCACATGCTCCGGGATAAGACCTATCACCGGCCAGCGGTATGAATGCTGCTCGTACATCATGGCGGAAAGATGGTGCCACGAGTCGCCATACGGCTCATTCAGACAGGTTTCCTTGAACTCTTCCACCACGACTTTTCGCTGCACATCGAGCGAACGGCGCGAGATATTGAGTGCCAGCATCCGGTCGCTTTCCAGCCAGAGTGCTGTTTCAATATTGGCTGCAGGCAAAATTTCGTAAAAAGTGGTGTAATCGTTGGTGGTAAAGGCATTGTTTTCACCACCTGCCAGTTGCAGCGGGTTGTCGAAGTCCGGAGCGTTTTTGCTGCCCGAGAACATGAGATGTTCAAAAAGATGGGCAAAGCCGGTTTTTTCCGGATTCTCATCGCGCGACCCTACATAGTAAGACACGTTTACCGCTACCAGCGGTGTGCTTTTGTCTTCGTGTACAAGTACGCGGAGCCCGTTGGGTAAAATCGTCCGGTTGAATGATACCATATCAGATTTTGTAATTCGGCGGCAAAATTGAGGTAAATTCTACTATTCTCGCCGTTATTTTCAGGTTTTCTGCAGAAAAAAGCCCGAATTCTTCCGGGTAGAAGAATTCGGGCGAATAAGAGATTGTGTTCGTGCGCGGACCAGTGCGCGGGGATTACTGTCTTTAACAAATGCTGTGTGGCGGTTCGAATCAGGCCTCTTTAAGGGCTTTTCCTCCGAATACAAGCGCCAGGAGCAGCAGGCAAGTGAGAATAACCATAGGATTAAGTTTTTTTCAGGTGAAATGGTTAATGAGAAAGCAACTGTTGCTGTGAATAATAATTACAAAAACGGGGCCAAATGTTGCTGTCGTTCCCAATGTTGGTAAAAAAACAAAATTTTAACTTTTGACCCCGTTACTCCGTAATAGTGTTTTACTCGAATCGGAACTCTACCCGGCGGTTGATAGCCCGGTTTCTGTCGGATGTATTGGGCACTTTTGGTGCCGTTTCGCCCTTCCCGGTGGCTGTGATTGACTTTTCTGGTATGCCGCGGCTGACCATATAAGCCTTTACGGCCTCTACTCTTTTTTCCGACAAAATCTGGTTGTCGGCCTCTGAACCGTTATCATCTGTGTGCCCCGTGATAAATATGCGTGCCTTTTGTGTAGCAAGTGCCTTGCAGAATTTGTCGAGCGCCCCTTTGGCTTCAGGCCTGAGTTCGCTTTCTGCCAGATCAAATTGTACAGCACCTATTTTGAAGTTCTCTCCACTCTCTATGTAGTTCTTTACAGGTATGGCTACTATCGTATCCAGTACGGCAGTCGGTTTTTTCATGTCAATGGTTACCGGGGTGCTAATTACATCATCACCGGTTTTGGGAGTGATGGTTATTTTTTCATCCCAGTTTTCCTCCGGAACGCTGATAAACACTTCCTCCGAGCCCGGTTTTACCCGGATGGACTGTATCAGTTCGCCAGCGCTGTTTCGTACTTCAACGAACGTGACGTTGACGGACTTGATGGGTACCTGAATCATTTTCATCGGAGATATACGCATATTTACAGGCAACTCTGTCATCATCAGATCGTGCAAGTTTCCATCCTGTTTGGCGAAAAAAGCCGTCTTGCCATCTGAAGCTACCGCAAAATTGAATCCCCATTCGTCGTCTGCCGTATTGATGGCTCTTCCGAGATTGACAGGGTCCGACCACTTTGTCCATGTGTCGTCCAGTCTGGTAGTTTTGAATACATCCATTTTGCCGAATCCCTCGTGACCCGATGTGCTGAAATACATGACTTTTCCGTCGAGGTACAGGGAAGGCGACCGATCGTCTTCATCGGTATTCACATTGTCCGGCAGGCGTACCGGAGTACCCCATTTGCCGTCATCCTGCCGGAAAGTCACATAAAAATCAATGTCATCACTGCTTTTCTGGGCTTCAAACAGCATCACACCTCCGTCATTGGTGATCTGGGCAACTCCCACCCAGCCAAACCGGTTGCTGATCTCGTCAATTCGTACGGGCTCGGTCCATTTGCCATCCTTTTTTTCAGATGTATGCAGTCCGCCGTTTTTGAATATAAGAGCCTCCTTGCCATCGGCGGTAATGGAAAGTATGGCTTCGTTACCCCGGGAGGCCAGCTCCTCCACCAGTTTCGGAGGACCGGGGTTGACGCCGTTCAGTTTTACTTCATATGGGTCTTCACCATCTATCCCGTCGGTGCGTCTAGCCCCGATAAAGTACAGGGTTTTCTTGTCGGGAGAGAGTACGGGCAGGAATTCGGAGCCATTTTCTGTATTAATTCCGGGTGCCTGCCTTGCAACAAGTTTCTCGGCGGGTGGGGCCAGCATATTTGTCATTCTCGAAAACCACGATGGTTCCGGGTATTTCCTTCTTGAACATGCCGAATCTGTGTTCTGGTAGAGGCTTCCTCCCGTGCGCGCGAGCGCCCAGGCTTCGTCGTACATCTGTTTGCGCCTGAAAATACTGAACGCTTTGTCGAAAAGAAGGTAAGAGGTATAGGCCGGGGCAACGCTTTTCATCAGGGTGATGATGGCTGTTGTATCGGGTAACTGATTGGTGGTGTCCAGTTCGGATATCAGCCGGTTTGACTCATTGATTTGGCTGAGCAGTGCTTTTTCCTGAGTACTTAGTTGTCCGGTTTGTCCTGGAATGGCACTGAGGCGTTCCAGTATTCTCTCCTGTTCGATATCCTGCGTAAAACCGTAAAACGGGTGCGCTGTAATGAACTGAAGTGTCTTGCTGAGGGAGTTTTCTGAAAGCAGCGCAGCATACTCCAGCGCACCGCACTCCTTGGACATTCTGTGGTCCGGGTATTCCCGTATAAACTGGTCAAACTGCCCGGCTCCCGGTTCTGATGCAAATAATTCCCATATTCTCTTCTCCCAGGCTTTTCCCCTGGCCAGCGTGTCTAGTCCCGATGTGCTGCCATAAGTTTTCAGTATGTGTGTCAACTCGCCGTAGTCGTCCGAAGTCAGGAATGATTCGCGTATGATTTTTTCACTGGTTTGCTTGTAGTTGGGTATTAGCTTGTTGTTCAGGTATTCCGGGAATTTGCTGCAAAAAAGCTCGTAGTCGCTCAGTTTTTTTCCTGTCTGTACTTCTCGCCAGCCATTTTGTGCTATAGATTTCCGGAGTGTCTGGAACGAACTGGCCGACATGCCCAGTGCTTTCCCGCTTTTAGTGACCGATTTGGGATTCTTTTTGAAAAGTGCTTCCGATTTATCGAGATAATACCGCCCGAGGATAGCTGTATCCAGTCCCTTGTTGCGATACTGTGCACACACCTTCGCCATGCCATAGAAGGCAGACGCCGACTCTTTCACATCGCTGGTGTCGCTTGCGAATGCTTTCCAGGCCTTGCCGTAGGTCCTGTCCTTGAAATGTTGTACGCCTTTTGAGGTTTGGGCGGCAGTCGTGCACAATACCGTCAGTGTCAGTAGCAGAATGAAGCTGATTGATCTCATTTTTATTGTTGTATTACATTAAATGAATTTCCAAATGTAATGCAACGCATTCTGAGCCGGATCAGTCAGTTACCATCTGACACACGTCACTGTGTGGTTGGTTCGTTTGACTTATTGGTTGGCAAACGACTACCCCGTCAATCCTGCTGCAGCCGATATTTCCAGCATGCGGTCAATGCTCTTTCTGCCCTGTTCGATAATCCATTCAGGAAGTATGACTTCAGGCAGCTCATGCTCCATACACAGATAGAGCTTTTCCATCGTGTTGAGCTTCATGTGAGGGCATTCGTTACAGGCGCAGTTGTTTTCAGGAGGTGCGGCGATGAAGGTTTTGTGCGGACTCGCCTTCTCCATCTGATGCAGGATGCCCGCCTCTGTGGCTACGATAAACTCGGTGGCCGGATCATTGATGGTGTACTTTAACAGACCGGTGGTGCTGCCTATGTAATCGGCCATGGCCAGAATATGTTCCTCGCATTCCGGATGCGCGATAAACCGGGCATTCGGGTGGCGGTTGCGCAGCTTCACGATGCGTTCATGGCTGAAGATCTCGTGTACCATGCAGGCTCCGTTCCAGAGTATCATGTCCCGGCCGGTTTTCTTCTTCAGGTAGGCGCCCAGGTTTTTGTCGGGTGCAAATATGATGGGCTGGTCTTTCGGTATGCTCTCAATTATCTGAACAGCATTGGTACTGGTGCAGCAGACGTCCGTCAGAGTTTTGAGCTCTGCCGTGCAGTTGATATAGCTCACAACCACGTGATCCGGATATTTCTTTTTGAACTCCCTGAACAGAGCGGGGGGGCATGAGTCGGCCAGCGAACAGCCTGCTTTCAGGTCGGGAAGGAGCACTTTTTTATGAGGACTGAGCATTTTGGCTGTCTCGGCCATGAAGTGAACCCCGGCAAATACAATAATGTCAGCGTCTGTTTTGGCTGCTTTCTGTGAGAGGCCAAGCGAATCGCCTATGTAGTCGGCAATATCCTGAATTTCTGATTCCTGATAGTAGTGAGCCAGTATGACGGCATTCTTCTCTTTTTTCAGCCTGTTTATTTCAGCAACAAGGTCGAGTTCCGGATCAACCTCCAGATCGAGAAAGCCTTTCTTTTGTAGTCCGCGGGTTGCAGCAGCAAATGTATCTGTCATGATGTTCAATTTCGGCGTATGATTCAGGGCAGTGTTCCTGCCCCACTGCAAAAAAACGAAGGTTTTGCCATATTTGTTCGGGAGGCAGCCCTGCTGTATCTGATTATATATATCCGCAAATTGTCGGGAATTATCTTTATTGATACAGAAGGCTGATTTTCAACGAATTAAAAACCTTTAATACAGTCTTTGTCTGAAAAAACTGAAAAAGTTTGGTTACAGCAGGCAGCGAACCTGCGGGGGTACTTCGTTTCATCTGTATCCTTTCACCAGGAAAAAAACTCATAGCCATGACAGCCACTTTCACGTACACGATCTGTCTCGCCGCCATTTACGCCGGCCGAAAATTATTTACACTGAAAACGCAGGGGGCATAAACTGCCTGCCTACACAACCGCCTTTTTCCACTTGCCGCGCCTGAACACCTGGATGGCTGCAACGGTCATTAGCGACTCGGCAACTACTATACTCCAGTAAACACCGCTTTGGCCCCACTCAAGCCGGAGCGCCAGCATGTAAGCCAGTGGCGTTTCCACCAGCCAGAAAAATACGATGTTGAGCATGGTGGGTGTAAATGTGTCACCCGCCCCGTTGATTGCCTGCGTGACAATCATCCCCCATCCGTACAGTACATATCCTCCTGCAATTATCCGAAGGGCCATGACGCCCGAAGCTGCCACCGCCGGGTCTTTGGTGAAAAGTCCTATGAAAAATGGTGCAAAGACCAGTGAAACCAGACTGACTATCCCCGTGAATATCATATTGAAATAGCCTGCCCGCCATGCCGACCTTTCTGCACGGTCGGGTTGTCCGGCGCCCAGATTCTGGCCTACCAGCGTGGAGGCTGCATTGGCCATACCCCACGAGGGCAGTATGGAAAACATCACGAGGCGGATGGCTATGGTGTAGCCGGCAACGGTATCTTTCCCTATATGACCGAGGATATACATCATGAAAATCCAGCTTGCCGAGGCAATCAGATACTGTCCCGTACTGCCCGATGCCACTTTGACCAGTGTTCCTATCACTTTCCACTTTGGTCTGAACATTTCAGGCGTCAGTTGTACGATTCTTCCGGGCTGGAAAAGTTTCCATAGTTGATACACCACGCCGGCAGACCGGCCTATTGTTGTGGCAATGGCGCTTCCTGCCACGCCCATGGCTGGTATCGGACCCGCTCCAAAGATGAATACGGGGCAAAGTATGATATTCGCAATATTGGCAATCCATAGTGCCTTCATCGCCGTAGCGGCGTCTCCGGCGCCCCTGAAGATGCCGTTCAGCATCCATAGCAGCAAAATGGGCAGGTTGCAGGTGAGCAGAATACGCGTAAACATATACCCCGATTCTGAAACGCTCTTGTCGGAGGCCATGAAATGCAGGATATCTTCCGCATAGATAAACCCGGGAACAGCGATGAGCAGGGAAAGTGCCAGCGCAATGAGTATCACCTGTGCACCCGCGCGGGAGGCAGCCTCCCGGTTGCCCTCGCCCACACGCCTGGAAACAACCGCTGTGGCCGCCGAACTCAATCCGATTGCTATGGAATAAACCAGCGTCAGCACGGATTCGGTGATGCCCACGGTGGCTACTGCCTCGACGCCTATTCTCGAAACGAAAAAAGCATCCACTATGGCAAACAGCGACTCCATGGCCATCTCCAGAATCATCGGAATGGATAGCAGTACGATGGCGCGGTCTATGCTGCCTGTGGTAAACTCCTGTTCTTTTCCCTGAATAGCCTGCGAAAGAATGCGGCGAATTCGCTTCCAGACAGTCTCCTTTGCGGCGAGGTGTGGCATGAACGTAGAGTTACAGGTCAATTACCATTTTCACCGGACAGTGATCGGAGTGCATGACGGAAGTGAGTTGATTGACGGATACGATTTTGTCTTTGAGCGGGTCGCTTACCGACTGGTAATCTATCCGCCAGCCCTTGTTCTTTCCGCGCGCACCCGCGCGGAAGGTCCACCAGCTGTACTCTGTGAGTTCGGGATTTTTATACCGGAAGGCATCGGTAAAGCCGCTTTCAAGCCACTTGCTCATCCATGCCCGCTCCTCCGGCAGGAAGCCCGAGCTTTTTTTGTTGCCTTTCGGATCGTGTATGTCTATTTCCTGATGGGCTATGTTGTAATCTCCGACTATTATCAGGTTGGGTCGTTCTTTTTTCAGCTCAAGAGCGTACGCGTAAAATTTGTCGAGAAATACCATTTTGAATGCCTGCCGCTCCTCTCCGGTGGTGCCGGAAGGGAAATAGCAGTTCAGGAGTGTCCAGTCGCCGAAATCAGTGCGCAATATGCGTCCTTCCCGGTCGTACTCTTCAACGCCGCACGCATAAACCACATGGTCGGGTGACTGCAGAGAAAACGTAGCCACTCCGCTATACCCTTTTTTTTCTGCCGGACGCCAGTAGTGCCGGTAGCCGAGTGCTTCCAGCTCAAGCAGGGGCACGTCTTCCGGTTGTGCCTTGATTTCCTGAAGGCACAGCACGTCGGGGCGCTCTGCTTCGAGCCACTCCCACAGGCCTTTCCCTATAGCCGCCCGCAGGCCGTTGACATTGTAAGATATAATTGAACGCACGTTCTTCATCGGTATGTTGCGAATCAGCCTTCCACGAGGGTGCCGTATTTTTCCCCCATTACGATATTCCGAAGGTGGCCCGGCTCGTTGATGTCGAACACAATGATGGGCATATTGTTTTCCTGACACAGGGTAAATGCTGTCATATCCATGACTTCAAGTCCCAGACTGATGACCCTGGTGAATGTGAGGTGATCGAACTTGACGGCAGTGGTGTCCTTTTCGGGATCCGCGCTGTAAATTCCGTCCACACGCGTACCTTTCAGCAATACATCGGCATTGATCTCATTGGCGCGAAGGGCTGCCGCGCTGTCGGTGGTGAAGAACGGGTTGCCGGTGCCTGCTGCGCAGATCACCACCCGGCCTTTTTCCAGGTGGCGTATCGCCCGGCGGCGGATGTATGGCTCGGCCACGCTTTCCATTTTGAGGGCTGTCATAACGCGTGTCTGCACGCCGATGGTCTCAAGCGCACTCTGCAGTGCCAGGCTGTTGATGACTGTGGCCAGCATGCCCATGTAATCGCCGGTGACGCTTTCAATGCCCGCGGCCTCAGACTGTATCCCCCGGAATATATTGCCTCCGCCGATGACAACGGCTACCTCGGCACCGAGTTCCTGTAATTCCTTTATTTTTTCTGCATAGTGCCGGAGCATGTCGGCTGAAATGCCAAACCGCTGGCCGCCCATGAGGCTTTCCCCGGAGAGCTTGAGCAATATACGACGGTACTTGAGTACTGAATTGGACTGAGTGGACATGGGTGATTACGGTGGATAACTGGTGAAAGACTCCGCAAAGTTCAGAAAAAACCGGGAAGGCTTTTAGAGGCCCGCAGAAAATTATGACCTTTGTGCCGACGAATGCCGCCAATGGCTGCAATTGCCCCGGCTCAAGGGCTCATTCCCGGGATGTTTAACCGGGTAAAACTATTCTTCTATGTCAGATGTGTTCGCAAATGCACGGCAAATTCAGGCCGAAATTACTGCAGAAAACCCGGAAAATGCTGAACAGCTCGAAGCGTTCCGTATAAAATATCTGGGCTCAAAGGGTATTCTGAAAAACCTGATGGGCGAAATGGCCAGTGTGCCCAACGACCGCAAACGCGAATATGGTCAGCTGGTAAATGCCGTCAAACAAACCGCCGAGGAGAAATTCCTCGCGCTCAGGGAGCAATTCGAAGCGCAGGCATCTGCTTTCGATATCAGAACGCTCGATCTGACCGCGCCCGGTGAGCCACTGCCAATCGGCTCCCGCCACCCGGTAGCTGTTACCATGAACCGCATCGTGGACATTTTCTCCAGGATGGGATTCAGCGTGGCCGACGGTCCGGAAATTGAGGACGACTGGCATAACTTCACGGCGATGAACACACCGGAGGATCACCCTGCCCGCGATATGCAGGATACTTTCTATGTGGTGGATGCACCCGGAATGCTCCTGCGCACGCACACCTCGCCCGTGCAGGCGCGCGTGATGGAAAACCGCAAGCCGCCCATCCGTATCATCGCCCCGGGCCGCGTTTACAGGAATGAAACGATTTCTACCCGGTCGCATTGTCAGTTCCATCAGGTGGAAGGACTGTACATAGATAAAGGTGTGTCTTTCGCCGATCTCAAGCAGACACTGTTCAATTTCGCACAGGAAATGTTCGGCGCCACAAAAATCCGGCTCCGCCCATCCTTCTTCCCGTTCACAGAACCCTCCGCTGAAATGGATATCTGGCTCGGAACGGATACGGAGAAGAATTACCGTCTTACCAAAGGTACCGGTTGGCTCGAAATTCTGGGCTGCGGTATGGTGGATCCGGCCGTCCTCGAAATGTGCGGTATTGACCCGACCGAATACAGCGGCTTCGCCTTTGGTATGGGTATCGAACGCCAGGCACTCCGCCTCTATGAAATCGGAGATATTCGCCTGCTGTTCGAAAATGATGTGCGTTTTCTCAGGCAGTTCTCTTCTGCTATTTAATCCCCTGCATTGAGGCGCTTCGCTCTGATCGGCTGGCCAATCGGCCATTCTTTCTCCGGAAGGTATTTTTCGGAGAAATTCCTGCGCGAGGGAATCACGGACGCCAGATATGACCTGCTCCCGCTCGAAGATATCTCCGGCCTGCCCGCACTTCTGGCCGAATATCCCGATTTGTGTGGACTGAATGTCACTATCCCGCACAAAAAGGCAGTTGTCCCGTTTCTCGATGAGCTCAGCGAAACCGCCCGCGAAACCGGCGCCGTAAATTGTATCCGTATCCGGAACGGAATGCTGACCGGATTCAATACCGATGTAACCGGTTTTGATAACAGTCTGACCGGTTTTTTCTCGCAACCAGTCCCGAATACGCTTGATCCGGAAGCGCTTGTTCTCGGAACCGGCGGAGCTGCCGCTGCGGTGGCCTGTGTTCTCCGGAAAAGGGGTATTCCATTCCGGTTTGTATCCCGAACCCCGAAGGGTGGAGATGAAATTGCCTATAACAGCCTCCGGGACATGAGGCCGTTCCTGATAGTTAACACCACCCCGCTCGGAACATGGCCGGATGTCGAAAAGATGCCTCCCGTGCCCGAATCAGTGTTTCATCAGGGCCAAATGGTATATGATCTCGTATATAATCCGGCCGAAACGCTACTTTTGCGCTCTGCAAAGTTTCATGGGGCCAAAACTGTCAATGGCCTCGAAATGCTGCATTTGCAGGCAGAAGCTGCCTGGGAAATCTGGAACGACTGAGTGGTTCCGCTAA
The DNA here is from genome assembly GCA_903925535.1 of uncultured Bacteroidota bacterium. GTDB lineage: Bacteria > Bacteroidota > Bacteroidia > Chitinophagales > Saprospiraceae > M3007. Next base: position 14,164 of record CAIYFY010000116.1, read on the forward strand.
AACCTGACCAAATTATGTCAATTGATCTTTTCAATACAAAAACTGCGTTTGCTCACTTGTCTGACCGGCAATTGAAAAAAACGGAATGGCTGTTTTCCATGATGAACAGGCCGTGGCTGGTGAAACACGGTTCCAGCCTCGCTCTCTGGGCTATTGAAAACGGTATTCCGCCCGCTGGCTATGTCGTCAAAAATACGATTTTTCCCCAGTTTGTGGGTGGTTCCACGCTCCTCGACAGTCAACCCACTATCGAAATGCTGGGGAAGTACAATGCCCTGACCATACTCGACTATGGCGCCGAAGCCAAGGAGAATGAGCTGGATTTCAATCACACCATGAACGAGAATATCCGGGCTATTGATTTTGCATCCAGATCTGTCTCAACAGTGCCTGTTGTGAGCAGTAAAATCACCGGACTGGCCCGTTTTGGTCTGCTCGAACGTATCCAGTCGGCCCAGACACTCACTAAAGACGAGCTGATCGAATACCGCAATGTACTAAAACGTGTGGACGCTATCTGTTACCACGCAGCAAACAAGAATATGTCTGTTTTCTTCGACGCTGAAGAAAGCTGGATTCAGGATGCAATTGACCATCTGGTGTGGCTCATGATGCGTCGGTACAACAAAAAAAGGGTGGTGGTTTATAATACTTTTCAGCTCTACAGGAAAGACCGACTCCAGTTCCTCATAGATAGTTACGACCGCGCTCAAAAGGCAGGCTTCCTGCTCGGAGCAAAACTGGTGAGGGGTGCCTACATGGAAAAGGAAGGAGAAAGAGCTGCCGAAATGGGCTACGAAAACCCTGTCAATGAATCCAAGCAGATCACAGATGACATGTACAATACAGCATTGCGTTTTTGCCTCGATCATCTGGATACAATGGCTGTCTGCAATGCCAGCCATAACGCCGACAGCAATATGGTGATGGTCGAAATCATGGAGCGAAAGGGGATTCCTGCCGATCATCCTCATACACTTTTCAGCCAGTTGTATGGTATGAGCGATAATGTCACCTTCAATCTGGCAAATGCCGGCTTCCGGGTCGCCAAATATGTTCCCTACGGACAGGTGAAAGATGTAATTCCATATCTTATCAGAAGAGCACAGGAAAATACCTCGGTGACCGGTGATGCCGGCCGTGAACTGAAGCTTATCCGTGATGAGGTAAAAAGAAGAGGGCTTTAATGATGAAATCGCCCTTCAACCCGACAGGCGTCGTTGGCGCCGGTTATTTCGGAACGGCTGTGGCAAATCTGCTGGCCTACAACTCCGATGTGCTGCTTTTCAGCCGTCGGGAAGATGTCGTTAACGAGATTAACCTGAATCACACGCACCTGGGAGCCAAACTCTCCCCGCGCATACGCGCGACCTCCGACATGGCCGAAATCGCTCATTCCTGTGACCTGATTTTTCCCATAGTGCCCTCCAGCAGTTTCCGCCGGATGATGCAGGTGCTGGGCCCGCATCTGCGCCCGCATCATATCGTGATCCACGGCACCAAAGGTTTCGATCTTTGTGGTCTGGAAGAAAAGGATATTGAAAAGCCGGAAGTCGCTATCACCCGCGCCAATGTGCGCACCATGAGCGAGGTGGTCAGGGAAGAAAGCAGTGTTGTGAGAATCGGAAGTCTGAGCGGACCCAATCTGGCCGCTGAAATCATGGCCGGCCAGCCCGCCGCCACGCTGGTGGCAAGTCGCTTCAAGGAGGTGATTCACGCCGGACAACTGGCACTCAACAGCCAGCAGTTCCATGTTTATGGCTCGTATGATATGCTGGGCGCCGAACTCGCCGGTGTACTTAAAAATGTGGTCGCGCTTGGCTCGGGAATTATCGGAGGCCTCGGCCTCGGCCGCAACCTGCAGGGTTTGCTCATCGCGCGCGGACTGGCGGAAATGGTGTATTTCGGAAAGTCGCTGGGCGCCTCCAGTCAGGCCTTTATGGGGGTGGCCGGTATAGGTGATCTCGTGGCTACAGCCACCAGCATGAACAGCCGAAACTATCAGTTCGGTACCCGGCTGGCGAAAGGTGAACCCGTGGAAGAAATTCGCAAAACCATGCCCGAACTCGCCGAGGGAGTGCGAACGCTCCGCATAGCCCACCAGCTCTCCCGGCACTATAAACTGCACGTGCCTATCACGACCATGCTGCACGCAGCAGTATTCGAACGCTATCCCATTGATAAAGCGCTCGAATACCTGATGACGTACCCTTATGCAGTAGATGTGGACTTTATCTGACTTCCGGCGTTTTTTCGCGGCTCTTCCTGACTGAAGCGCCGTTCGATGACGCCTTCGACGGCTTGTCGCTCAAAGCAAGGGCAAGTACCTCTCCCATGCGGTCAACGTAGTGGAATTTCAGCCCTTTGATGTATTCGGGCTCTATCTCTTCCACATGCTTCTGGTTGTCGCGACAGAGAATTACCTCTTTGATTCCGGCGCGCCTGGCCGCCAGAATTTTTTCCTTGATGCCTCCCACCGGCAGCACCTTGCCCCTGAGCGTGATTTCTCCCGTCATGGCCAGGAATGGCTTCAGCGGACGCCCCGTGAAGGCCGATGTGATGGCTGTAAGCATCGTAATGCCGGCAGACGGTCCATCCTTGGGTATGGCACCCTCCGGAATATGGACGTGTATATCCATCTTTTCCAGCATCTCGTAATCTATGTTCAGATCATCGGAGTGCGCCTTGATATAGCTCAGTGCGGTACTGGCACTCTCCTTCATCACCTCGCCGAGGTTGCCGGTGAGCTGCAAACGGCCATTCCCCTTGTTCAGACTCACCTCGATGAACAGAATCTCTCCACCCACCGATGTCCACGCAAGTCCGATCGCTACGCCCGCCGACTGTTTTTCCTGATACATTTCAGGATCGTACTTCGTGGGGCCGAGTATTTCATGCAAATGCTCCGGCTTGATGTGCTGCTCGTACTTGTCTTCCATCGCAACACGCTTGGCAACGTATCGCATGACCGAGCCGACTTCCCTGGAAAGGCTGCGCACACCGCTCTCGGCCGTGTAACTCTGAATGAGTTTTATGAGTGCCTTGTCTGACAATTTCACATCGCCAGTCTTGAGACCGTGCTCTTTTTTCTGAAGCGGTATCAGGTGTCGTTTGGCTATTTCCACCTTTTCCTCCAGCGAATACCCCGAAATTTCGATGATTTCCATCCTGTCAAGCAGGGCAGGCTGTATGGTGTTCAGGGAGTTGGCTGTAGCGATGAACAGCACCTTCGACAGGTCGTACTCCAGCTCCAGATAGTTGTCGTGGAAGGTTGTGTTCTGTTCGGGATCAAGCACCTCCAGCAGCGCGGATGACGGATCGCCCCGGAAATCTTTGCCTACTTTGTCTATTTCATCCAGTATGAACACCGGATTGCCCGATTTGGATTTTTTCAGCGACTGGATAATCCGGCCCGGCATGGCACCTATATAAGTCTTCCGGTGACCGCGTATTTCAGCCTCGTCGTGCAGTCCCCCCAGACTCATGCGCACGTACTTGCGCTTGAGTGCCTTGGCAATGCTGTTGCCCAGGGAAGTTTTACCCACACCCGGAGGACCTACCAGACACAGGATGGGTGCTTTCATATCGCCCTTCAGCTTCAGTACTGCCAGGTGCTCCAGTATGCGCTCCTTCACTTTGGTAAGGCCGTAGTGGTCTTTGTCAAGCACTTGTTTGACCTTTTTCAGGTCGAAGTTGTCTTTGGTAAACTCGCTCCAGGGCAGATCGAGCAGCGTCTCAAGGTAGTTCAGCCCGATAGCATACTCGGCCACCTGCGGATTAACGCGGCGGAGTTTGTTGATCTCTCTCGCGAAAGTATCAGCAACATTTTTTGGCCACTTTTTCTTCATGGCCCGCGCAATGAGCGCGTTAATCTCTTCCTCCTGCGGGTTTTGCCCCAGCTCCTCCTGAATGGTTTTCAGCTGCTGGTTGAGGAAGTAGTCGCGCTGTTGCTTCTCTATGTCGGTTCGTACCTTGTTCTCAATCTTGTCTTTCAGCTCCAGCAACTGCAACTCGGAGTCCATGTACTGAAGTATATGACTGGCCTTCTCCTTGAGGTTGTCGAGCTCCAGAATCTCCTGTTTCTGATTGAGCTGGATACCCAGATTGGAGGAGATGAAGTTCAGCAGAAAGTTGTCGTTGTTGATGTTCTTGAGCATTACCACAGCTTCCGATGGAATCTGTGGCGACAGTTCTATAATCTGGCGGGCAGCATCGCGCACACTGCTGATGAGCGCCCGGAACTCCAGTTTGTTTTTAATCGG
>CAIYFY010000117.1 GCA_903925535.1 uncultured Bacteroidota bacterium
ATTGACCGCGGTGTTTATCCTCAAGCCCGTTCCATGATGATCGGTGCAAATCTGACTTTTTAAAACTGTAACTGATGAAAAAAGTATCCATAGTGATTTTGCTCGCGCTTGTAATCGTGGCGTCGTGCACCAAAGATTTTCTTCAGACAGACCCCAAAGGGCTTGTGCTGGAAACCAACTACTACCGCACCCGCGATGAGGTTTTCGCCGGTCTGGTGGCTGTTTACAACCGACTGAGCGTGGAAGCCGGCGGTGGCGACAATACCTACTCGAACAAACTCGGACCGCTCAATGCTGCGGCCGACGAGTGCTGGGCTGGTGGCGCCAACTCAACCGATATGGTGTTCTGGCAGGTATGGAACAACTATACCTTGTCGGGCGCAGTGGGTCCGCAGGCTACTTTCTGGAAAATTGATTACGAGGGTATTTACCGCGCCAATCTGCTGCTCCAGAAAATTCAGGGAGATATTCCTGATCTGGTGTCTGGCGAGCGTGCCCGCTTTACTGCCGAGGCCAAGTTCCTGCGCGCCTATTATTATTTCGAACTGGTTCGTCTGTTCCGCAATATCCCGCTGATCACAGAACCGCTTTCCCAGGAACAAATTTATGAACAGGTACAGGCAACACCCGAAGCTGTTTATGCGCAAATAGAGAAGGATCTGAACGAGGCTATTCCCGACCTGCCCAATATTGTGGCGCCGGCTGATAACGGCCGGGTTACCAAGGCTGCAGCCATGGCGCTGCTCGGAAAGGCCATTCTGTTCCAGAATAATGAAGCCCGTATGGGAGAGGCTGCATCATGGTTCGACAAGGTGAACTCATCTCCACAATACAGCCTGGTTCCGAATTATGCTGATATTTTCAGTCCGCTGAATGAATTCAACAGCGAATCCATTTTCGAGATTCAGCACTCGGCTGCCCAGATTGCAGGCTGGTGGGCCTGGGGTAACTTCATGGGTAATGTTTATGTCCACATGACCGGTCCGCGCAGCTACAACGGCCCGCTGTATGAATCCGGCTGGAGCTTCAATCCGATCATTCCCGCTTTTGTCAATTCCATCAGAAACGACCCGAGATACAGGCACACTGTGGCGAATATTGACAGTCTGAAGGCTGCCGGACAGGCTACTTACGCTCCTGCGTATCAGAACACCGGCTACTTCGTCAAAAAGTTTGCTCCGCTGAAGCAGTTCAAGGCTCCCGATGGTGAACCGGCACTCAACTATCCAAACAACTTCATTGAAATCAGACTGGCAGACACCTACCTGATGGAGGCAGAAGCACTGCTTCGCTCCGGTGGTGATGCAGGCAAGGCGCAGACCCGCCTGAATCAGGTTCGTGCGCGCGTGGGACTGGCACCTGTGCAGGTTACGCTCGACCGCATATACGAAGAGCGCCGTCTGGAACTGGCCACCGAGGGACATCGCTGGTTCGACCTCGTGCGTACCGGAAAGGCTCCGGTTACGCTGGCGTTCAAAGGATTCAAGGCAGGCACACACGAAGTACTTCCGATTCCGCTGAATGAGCTCAACAACACTAAACTGGTACAAAATCCGGGTTACAACTAATGAAAAACTTCAAGATGATTCACTTTTTCTTTCTGATTGCCTCGCTGTTTTCTTGTGACAAAAGAGAGGTTGATCCGGTTGATCCCGTTGATCCGCTGCCCGAAATCACCATTTTTGACGTGACGCAGGAACGCGATTCAGTAGCCGTGACCACATTCCGGTTTTTCGTCAATGTGAGCAAGCCATCGGACAAAATCATCAAGGTGGCATACACGACCGAATCCACGGGTATCGCCGTGGCCGGTATTGACTTTATCGCAGCTTCCGGTGTGCTGAGCATCCCCGCGGGTGAAACACTCGTCTATATAGATGTGTCTGTTCCGGGAAAGAATATTTACGAGGCCGACGAGGATTTCCATGTGGTGCTCTCGGCACCCGAAAATGCCGTGATTACTGATAACAAGGCCACAGGTATCATCAAGAGCAACAAGTCGCTGCAACAGACTGACCCGACAGGCTATACCACGCCGTCTTCCTACCCCGGCTACACGCTGAAGTGGAACGACGAATTCAATGGCACCTCTATAGATCAGAACAACTGGGGTTATGATCTGGGCGCCAGCGGCTGGGGTAACAACGAACTGCAGAACTACACATCGCTGAATGCCAACTCCTATATTGCCAACGGATCACTGGTGATCGAAGCTATCAAGGGGC
>CAIYFY010000118.1 GCA_903925535.1 uncultured Bacteroidota bacterium
CCCGTAACCTCAACATGGATCCGAACGAAGTAGGTGAACTGATTGTTCACTTCTACACGGCTGGAGCCTTTTGTGAGGGTATCGTTCACCTCAAGATCAAAAATCTGAACAACACAGCCGATTCAACTGTAGCCATTTACAAGCTGAATCAGAGTTCGGGCAGCAAAGAATTGCCGGCTGCGCAGGTGAAAATTTTCCCCAACCCGTTTGCAACATACATTGCACTCGAGCAGGCGGAAGAAGTAAGTGCCGTGCGCATTTTCAGTCTGGAAGGTCGCGAGGTGCTTCGCCTCGAAGGAAATTCCAACGGCGTTTATACCCTTGATGACCTGATGCCGGGTGTTTACGTACTGGCGCTGGAAGACAAGAACGGAAGGGTTTTTCAGGCAAGCGAGATTACGAAGAACTGATTTGACTTATCATACAGCCACCGGGAGCATTCAATATCCCGGTGGCTGTATGATTATACCTCCACAAAATTCCGGGGCGTTTCATAAAGCCTGACTCCTAGATCCAGGTGTTCGGGCAGGTGTTCGCGCAGGATTTTCCAGATAACCAGACAAATATTCTCTGCAGTTGGATTCAGCTGACTGAATTCAGGTGTGTCCAGATTGAGGTTCTTGTGATCGAAGCGAAGCTCCACTTCACTTTTCACCAGTCCTGCCAGCCAGCCCAGATCGAGAACCATACCCGTTTCGGGGTCAACTTCTCCGGTGACCTTTATTTCCAGCTCGTAATTGTGGCCATGGTAATTCGGATTATTGCACAGTCCGAACACCTCGCGGTTTTTTTCATCGCTCCAGGCGGGGTTGTGCAGCCTGTGAGCGGCATTGAAATGTGCTTTCCTGTAAACAGATACTTTCTGCGGATGCTTCATACCATTTAAACGGCCAAAAGCCGCCAAGGTTTGTCAGTACCCGAGAATTTTGAGCATGGAATCGGCGTCCTGTTCTTTAAACACTTCAGTATCAACGAATTCCCCGTAATAATTTTTGTCAATCAGCACGTGCTTGGGTGCCGGAAGCAGGCAGTGCTTCAGTCCGCCATAACCGCTCAGCGACTCCTGATAGGCGCCGGTGTGGAAGAAGCCGATATAAAGCGGTTCCTCTGTATTTTCGTCGTAAGAGGGCAGATATACCTGATTGATATGTGCCTCGGAGTTGTAATAATCGGCATTGTCACAACTGATGCCCCCGATATTGACCCGCTGATATTCCTTGTTCCAGTGATTGATGGGCAGTAAAATAAAGCGCTCCTTGATACCCCAGCTGTCGGGCAGGGTATTGATCAGAGAATTGTCCAGCATGTACCATTCCTCTGCGTCGTTCTGCTGCTTTTTACCGATCACCGAAAAAATAGTGGCACCGCTTTCACCAACCGTGTATTTGCCGAATTCTGTGTAGATATCGGGTTCCGGAACACCCTCGGCATCGCAGTATTCCTTGATCAGTCGTACGATTTCACTAACCATATAGGAATAATCGTACTCAAACCCCAGCGAGTTTCTGATGGGCATGCCGCCGCCGATATTGAGGCAGGAGAGGGTAGGGCAGAGCTTTCGGAGCTGACAGTAGGTTTTGATTCCCCTTTTCAGCTCACTCCAGTAGTAGATGGTATCCTTGATGCCCACATCTACGAAGAAATGGAGCATAATAAGCTGAAATTTGGGGTTTTCTGCGATTTTTTCCTTGTAAAAATTCAGTATTTCGCTCTGGCGGATACCCAGTCTCGAAGTGTAGAATTCGAAGTTGGGTTCCTCTTCGGTAGCCATTCTGAGGCCGATTTTGCACTGTTGCTGTGTGATATACTGGTCGTAGTAGCCCAGTTCCTGCGCGTTGTCGCACACAGGAATCACGTTGTAAAATCCGTCATTGATCAGTCCGGCTATTTTTTCTGCGTACAGACGGGGTTTATAGCCATTATTGACGATGGTGGTACTTTTATTGATTTTACCCTGTCTGTAGAGTTTTCTGATCAGATCAACATCAAAGGCCGAGGATGTTTCCAGTTGTGTGCCATTTTCCAGCACTTCATTCAGGATGAATGCGAAATGAGAACTTTTGGTGCAGTAACAGTAAACGTACTTTCCGTTGTAGTTATAGCGCTGGATGGCGTCGCGGAACAGCTTCCTGGCGTACTGAATCTTTTCGCCGATTTTGGGGAGATAAGTGAGTTTCAGAGGAGTTCCGTATCGTTTTATCAGATCGTGAACATCTATTCCGTTGAAAAACAAGCGATTAGAATTGAGCGTGAAACCATCCTGAGGAAAATCGAAGGTTTGCGCTACGAGATCGTAGTAAGTGTTTTTCATCGCAGATTTTGCAGATTGCCGGTATTCGCGGATTTTTTGCGCTTTGCGCGTTATGCTTTGACTGGCATTCTACGCTTCGCTTGTTAACGGATCGCTCTTGAGCGCTGCAAAGATATTCAATGAATCGGATTTATTGAATGAATGTGTGTTCTCTTGTCCAGCCGTCTTTCCGGCCTTTTTTCGCCACCCTATTTAACATAGTATAAATTATAGAACAAAAAGAGTGCAAAAAATGACTACCTCGAGTCATTCCTGCGCTTCGATTCCCGGCCGATGCCCTGCAGCATGGACGAAAACGAGTCGTATTCTTTCTGGAAACTCAATCCTATGCCATAACGATCGCGCCGCTGGCCGGATATATCGGGCTCCAGCCGCTGGTAAATCTTGAATCTCCAGTGATTATCTTCCGTGATTCTGATTTCCACCGTCACGTCTTCGCCCAGGAATCCGTTGGCTACCGGAAGATTTGAACGACCCACGCCAAACTGTGAACCAACCTGTACGGTAATCCGGTCATCCTTGAATCCGCTCTTTAATCTGAACTGTACCTCGCGTCCACCTGCCGTAGCTGCCTGATTGCCCGGATTAACTGCATTCTGGTAGTCGTTATACGCGATATCCAGGTCCAGACTGGATATATTCCCCTTGAACCATTCTGATGCAACGCCAGCCAGATAATTTGAAAACTGGTTCGCAATCATCTGAGTTACAGTGTTATACAAGGAGGAAGCGTAATTGCCGGCCTGTATGAACCCGGTGTTGGGCGGCAGGAATGAGCCAATTACCACCAGACCAAACACCTGTCTCGACATCTCGCTCTGATCTTGTTTAAGTATGCGCAATCTGTTGTCTGTCAGACTTTTAAGTTGCGACGTGACATTCGGAAAGTCCATGTCAAAGGTGATATCCGGCTTCATCAGATCACCGCTCAGATGCATATTGACCACCACGTTGGTGGCTATGCTGGCTTCATTTTTCACGCTGCTGAGGAGCTCCACTTCATCCTGTACGAAGTTGTACGGGGCTGTATTGACTTCATAAGTGGCATCCAGATTGATTTTCGCATTGTACGGATCGCCGTACCAGTCAATCGTTCCTCCTTTTACCATTTTGAACGGTTTGTTCACCACATTCAGGAGTGTGAACAAATAGCTTCCTTCTTCTACAGTATAGCGACCATACATGCTGAAGTTGCCGTCCAGTCCGTATTTGAAAACGAGGTCTCCCCCACCCTTGCTTCTGATAATATCGCCAGCCTGTTCATCAAATATGAGCTGCACCTCGGCCTCTGGCGTAATTGTGAGCTTCAGACTGAAATTAAGTCCCTTTAAATCACTGAAAGAGAAGCTTTTAACTACTCTGCTGGCACTCGACTCACTTTCCTCGACTCCATTGGTAAATGTAATAAAGTTGACCTCCGAGGCATCTGACACGGTAGTCAGGGGCAGGAACAGGCGGGTATCTTTTCCGGTTTCTGCCGTAATATCCATGTTGGTCTGTTCAAAAGATCCTGATATAACACAGGAGAAGCTGCCAATTCCCTGTCCGTAATACATATCGCTGTCTCCGGCGGTTGTATTCATCATAAGAAATTGATTATCAGCGGATTTTATAGAACAGTCCACACTCCAGTCGGCAAAATTGACATGCCTCAGGGTGGCATCTACCAGTGCAAAGTGCTTCAGACTGGCATCCCAGATGGTATCATGCAGGGCCTCGATGCTGTTCGGGGTGAGGCGTATTTCCTGATTGCGTATGTGGAGCATTGCCTTGAGGTAATCCAGTCTGGTTTGCCCTTCATTGACTGTAATGCTGCCGTCAAGTCCGACTTTCGAGGGCGTACCCGAAAGGGTGAGTTTGCCCTCTACCCTGCCCGATGTGAGTGAAATATCGGGGACAAATGTTTCGATAATTTCAAAGGGGAAACTACTGAAATCAGCCTTCCCTATCATGTTTCCGGGCTTCACGCGCTGATCAACGGCACTCGAATAACTGTATTTCCCGTCCACAGGTGTCCAGGCTACGGCTACCCTCAAACGGGTGCTGTCGTTCTGACGAAGGAATATTTTGGCCTGTAGCGGCGATTTCATGTCCGCCATGTCAATATTGCCCAGCAGCATACCATACGGGTGCTCGTTGATATACATCGTGTCGGTCAGGAATCCGACTTCAATATTTTCCTGCCTGAAGATATCGCCTATTCTTACCTCGAAATCATATATTTTCCCGTCAAGTCGTATCATTTCCGGGTCAAACAGCCTGTTCAGCTCGTTGAGATTGAAATTGGTGAGTGCAAACCGCGCTCCCCTGCCCTCGTTCAGACCCTCCAGCAGTATACGTTTTACGCCGCTGAACAATTCAAATTCGCGGGTCTCAAAGTAGTTTCTGTTGAAGCGGACATAGTTGTCGTCGGCAATCAGCCACTCCTGTCGCAAAATTTTTATTCTGGACGAATTGAAACGGAGTTGCCAGAGTGTATCAACTACTGTCAGATCGCCATTCAGCAGCAGGCTCTCGATGTAGGAGCTTGTCAGTTCATCATCCTGTCTCCCCTTGGCCTCCAGCCTGAAAAACAGTTCGTCGAGCACCAGCTCGCCGGAAAGCTGAACCTGCGGTACTGAACGCTCTCCCGAAAAGAGTACAGTTGGAACCCTTACACTGTAATATATGCTGTCTTCCTGTGTACTGATGGTTACATTGGGATCCAGCAGACGGACACTGCCATATCCGAGTTCAGGTAACTGCAGATTGATATAGGCGAGGCCCTTGTCGGATTCTATATGCATCCTCAGGTACACGTCGCGGAGGGTGTCCAGATCCGGCGAAATCAGTTTGGTCAGTGTTCTTGAATCTCTTATCTCCAGGGTAAGGTCGTATCGCTCGCGTGACTTCAGGTTGGCAGAACTGTCCACCACTACTCCGAGCTGTCTGAAAAAGCCCTGGTGGTTGGCTGTCAACTGTCTCAGCAGATTGGGGAATACGGTTTCCAGGTTGTAGGTTCCGCCCATTTCTACTTTCATAATGTCGGAAAACACCGAAAAGTATCTGTCTCCGTTTTCCCTGTAGGTGGTTGCAATTTGGGCTGAACCAACATTGTGTATGATGCTCCCATAATCCTGGTTGAGCTTCATATTGCTGAATTCTGCCCTACCCGTGAGTTTTTCAAAGCTGGAGCCTTTTAGCTGCAGGTAGTTGATATCACCCGAAATTGTCAGGTCTTTTTCTGTCAGATTCAGCTTTGCCAGATCTATGCGGCTTATCCTCGATTTAAAGTCAAACTCCGGAATCTCGTTTTTGAGATTTACCAGCCCGTCAAATGAAAACTGGAAGTTGGGGTCATCGCTGACCAGGGCGCCGTCGAACACTTTCTGGTCAAATTTTCCGTTCAGCTGAATACCTCTGTATTTATAGCCATTAAATGTAAGTGTATCAACTTTTCCTTTGATTGATGTTTTAATGGTCGAGAGGCTCAGTCCTGTTGACTGATCATCCACCTGGATATCAAAGGTAGCGTTTCCGAAGCGATCGTCGAGTGTCCAGCCGGCCAGATTGAACTGCTTCATATTCAGTTCACCTCCGTAAACTGCCTTGTCGGGACCGTCTTTCAGGTTCAGGCGCAAGTCGAGGCTTCCACCTCCCAGATCCGAACCGAGTTCGCCGTAAATTACATGGTCAACCCAGTCATACAACTGATACTCGCCCCTGAATGAGATGCTGCCCAGCCTGAATAACTGGGCCGGCGGCTTGAATGAAGGTATGATTCGCTGGACGGTACCCAGGTCTGTCCGGAATTCTTTCAGATCAAAGGAAAGTATGACGGGCGATGATGACTCCTGATTCAGATTGCTGGCCTTCATGGTACCTTCTATCCGGGCTGTACTGCCCAGCGCCAGTTTGAGGTTGTCTCCCCGAAGCCGGTCAACTTTACCCTGTATAATTCCTTCGATATCGGCTACCTCGCCATGGTTCAACTGAAAAAACTCGTTTTCTGCTACATTCCTGTCAAAGTGGGCAATGTCTCCAAGCTGTATCCTCGACTCCGGTGAGAGTCGGATGTACATATTGACGCTGTCAACAAAATCTCTGATATCCCGGTAGCCGCTGTATCTGAACTGCACGGTGTCGCCCAGGGATGAACTGGCTGTCTGAATTTTTGTACCTGCCAGACTGGCCAGGGTATCGCTGATCTGAATACTGGCAGCCTCTGCGTGATTTAACTGAAAACCGCACCGCTCACTGGCAGCAAGGTGTTTTATGGCGCCCGAAAGGACGAAATTGTTGTTGTTGAACTCATCATTGAACTCAAAGTCGGTGCCGTCCAGTGCTATATCTGTAATGTCCAGGTGGTCATAGTCCATCACTTCCGAGGGCAGGTTTGTCATCCTGACATTGAAGAACTGGTCGAACTGGAAACGGCCGTTTCTCAGCGACAACTCTCCTACAAGGAATGTAAGGGGAACTCTGGGTTTGTCTGCTTTTAAAGGCTGTTTTACCTTCGGTTTGAAGGGTAGTCTGGCCGGACGCTCGTAGGATTCCAGATCAATGTAGAGTCCGTCGAAACGGGCCGACTGTATGTCAACAAACTGATTTTCAGTATCAATAGACTGGATTTTCAGCAGACCCGACGGGATGTGGAAGTACTGTCTTTCGCGGTCAATGACCTGCGGATCCCTGGAATTGTTTACTTCAGTGTCGCTCAGGTAAACTACATCGGTTAAATTCAGGTGCTGAACCCGAAGGCGGATTGACGAGCTTTTTCCCGTATTCTCCTTTTTGGGTATGCGCGACAGGAAAGTTCTGATGGTATTCATCGTATCTCCCTCAGCTCTCCGCGAGTATATCCTGGCGCCGCTGAGTTCAATCTGATCTATCTCGATTTCTTCTCCCAGCAAAGTGAAGAAGTTGGACTTCATCCCCACCCCGAGTTTCCTGACGTAAATGAGGGTGTCGCCACGTGAGTCCTCAATAAAAAAGTCTTCCAGCAGTATATTGTCGAAGAACTCTATGTTGATTCTCCGGAGGTCAACCCTGGTGTTCAGGGCAACAGACACCTGTTCAATAACGCGCCTGACCAGCCAGTTCTGAACCGCGGGTGACTGCAATACAAAGTAAACGGACACGAAGAACAGGACAACTCCAAACAGAACATTCTCTGCTCTGCGCCAGTTTTTGCGGAGCAAAAAGAATTTTTCTTCCGGTTTGCTGCCGGACGAGTCAATTTCCGTATTGTTCTGAGGGTCCATGGCAAATCTGGTTTATGGGTAACCTCCTGTCAATCCCTTTTCAATGCATCCGGATCGTATTTCACATGCATATTTAGCCACATCAGTCTTGAAATACGAAAAATGTAAACGAAGTTGACCAACAGAAAAAAGAAAAGTACCCCGAAGGCGGCTATCTGGCTGAATCCCAGCCACCAGTTCAGTACAGCCACTATCAAGAGAGACATCCAGCCTGTCCAGATGTAGGAAATGAACATGGAGCCATAGTAAAAGCCTGGCTCGGGAAAATAGTCCAGATCGCATTTTGGACAACGCTGGTACATATCAAAAGATTTTTTGAAAGACCAGCTGCCTGTTTCGAAAGTGTCGCCTTCGTGGCAACGAGGACATTTAAGGTGAAAGATGCTGTAGGTTTTGCTTCCGGGCTGGAAAATTGACATGTCAGATTAATTTGAAAGTTGCGGCCCCTAAAAGACCTTTATCGCAGTATATCGCCACCAGATAGCTGCCGGCAGCAAGTTTGTCATCCAGCTTGTACGTAAAACTGAGGCGCTGGGTTTGCTCCAGTACCACTGTTTTAACCTGTTGGGCTACAATTTCTACTTTGCCAGCCGGTGCGTTGATGGTAGCTTTGGTCGGATTCACGGCCGGCACAGGATTACCCTTGTCATCGGTGATAACCATGTAAAGTTTTTGAAGCTGCTGGTATGGCTCGGGTACGTCTGCCAGGTCAAAGCTGACATACATCTGACGTGCACGCTTGGCTTTGTAGGTAGGCTTGTCCTTGCGCTCGAGTTGAACGGAGAAGGATGATGCCTTGAAAGTGGCTGATTGTGTCTTGCGAATCTGGTCTTCAAGTTGTTTCGCCAGATCCTGTACCTTGTTATTCAATTGCGAATTGTCGCCCTTGAGTTGCGAATTCTCCTCGGTCAGGCGGGTATTTTCGGCCCTGAGTGTCTCGTTTTCCGTTCTGAGTGTTGAAACAATAGTCTCCAGCTCTATTTTGGCTTTTTTTAGTTCGTCAACCTGCGCTGTCAGTGCAGCAAGGTCCTTTGCAGTGCTGGCCTTGATTTTTCTGATGGCAGCTTCCTTTTGCTGTACGAGCTGGGCAGATGCATTAACCCTGCCCTGCAGACTCTCGTTTTCTGTTCTGAGTTCGCTGTACGCCAGTGACAAACTGTCGAGCGAAGCCTGAATGGCAGCTTTTTCACTCTCGAGAACAGACATTTCTGTCTTGATTCGTTCGTTTTCGTCGAGGTATTTCCTGGATTTTTGCCAGAAGAAGAAGCCGATACTCGCGGCCAGAAGTAGCAGAACAGCGATTACAATTGTGTAAACATTTGTGTTGTTCTGATTTTCGTTGGTCAGATTATCCATTTGAATTGCTGTTTAGATGATAGACACAAGTTGTCAGGCAAAGATAAGATTTTTTTCGGGTTACACACTGCATTAAACCTTGTATGGTATTTTTGGTCATATATCGCTCAATTCTTAATGATTTGTAAATACGGGATTTGGCGTTGCCGTTTCAGTGTCAATATTGTTTAAAAGTCGAATTTTGCAATTTAATTGCTTTAAACGACGGTTCTTTGTTCCGTGTTTTAATCTTCACCTCCTTTTTTCGTACACAACGAGTTTATGTATCTAAATCTGCGCGCAATGATGCGTTTTTTCGCCGCGGTCCTGCTTTTATTCATTTTTGAAAGCACTGCTTTTTCCCAAAATCCACAGGGCCGTCCCGGAGGGATGGGTAATTTCCAGCAAATGAATATCGGCCGGTTCTATGGTAAAGTAGTGGATGAGGCGACCGGGAAGGGTATCGGATATGCTTCTGTCCAGCTGTACGGGATGAAATGGGACAGTACCAGCAAGAAAATGGAAAATGCACTCCTCGCTGGTCAGCTCACGCTTGAAAATGGCGATTTCAGTCTCGAAAATCTCCCGGTTATGGGCGAATTCACGCTTAAAATTAACTTTCTGGGCTATGCTTTGTCTGAAACGAAGGTGGCTTTCAACCTTCAGGGTGGCGGCAGAAACAACGGCGGCGGTCGCCCGGGTGGCGGCGGTGGTATGCCTCAGGCAGGTGCTATTGACAAGGATCTCGGCAATATCAAGCTTTCCGCATCGTCCAACCTGTTGAAAGAAGTAACTATTGAAGCCCAGGGCGGTCAGGTGTCTCTTGCCCTCGACAAAAAGATCTACAAGGTTGACAAGGACAATGTGGCAGCAGGCGGTACTGCCGAAGATGCCCTGAAAAATGTACCTACCCTGAACGTGGATATTGATGGTAACCTGACTATGCGAAACGCTGCTCCCCAGCTTTTTGTTGACGGTCGCCCAACCAATATGACACTCGATCAAATTCCTGCAGATGCTATTGATAACGTTGAAGTTATAAGTAACCCTTCTGCAAAATATGATGCATCCGGAGGCGGTGCGGGTATCGTCAATATCGTACTGAAGAAAGATCGCCGGGTAGGTTACAATGGTTCTGTAAGGACCGGTATTGACATGCGCGGCCGTGGCAATCTCGGCGGTGATATCAATGCCCGCCAGAACAAATTCAATGCATTCGTCGGACTGAATCTGAACCAGCGCAGGAACATTACAGTCTCCAGCACTGAAAGGCAGAATTTCAACTTTGCCAAAATTCCAACCTCGGATGTCAGCCAGACAAACCGGCCGGTTAGTGATGGTTTCTTTGGCATGGTAAGAGGTGGTGTTGACTGGTTTATCAGCAACCGAAACACGCTTACGCTGACCGGAAACTATAACAGAGGCTCTCACAGCAGTTCTGACCTGCTCGACAGGCTCGAGAATTTCTATTTCGATACTTTGCCGGATTTCTCCGTGCAGTCACTCAGGTATTCCGACTCCGAGCGCAGCTATGAAAATCTGGGCTCTCAACTGCTCTTCAAACATCTTTTTCCGAAAGAAGGAAAGGAACTTACGGCCGATATCAACTACAACAGTTCGGCTTCTGACAACATCGGCAACTTCCGTACGGAATATCTCAACTCCCCCACCCCGAATCTCGAACGGCAGACCGGAAGCGGAGGTAACCAGTTTCTCACTTTCCAGACAGATTTTGTGAACCCGATCACAAAAACACAGAAAATTGAACTCGGTGCGCGGGCAGCTATCAGAAACTTCAACAGCAATAACGGCAATTACTACCTCGACAGGGTTACCAATACGTATGTTTATGTGCCGGGCTTTTCTGACAACTACGAATTCAAGGACCAGGTGTTCGCAGCGTACTCTACCTACAGCCAGTCGTTCCAGAAATGGGGCTATCAGCTCGGACTGCGCGCCGAAAGTTCCAGGTACACGGGTACGCTTATCGACAGGGATACAGCTTTTACCAACGATTTTCCGCTGAGTTTGTTCCCAAGCCTGTTCACTACCTATAAACTCAATGAAGAGGATAATCTGCAGTTCAACTTTACCCGCCGGATTAACCGACCCAATTTCTTTCAGCTGATTCCGTTTACTGACTTCTCCGACTCGCTCAATCTTTCAAGAGGAAATCCTGATCTTATACCGGAATTTGCGCATTCACTCGAGTTTTCCTACCAGAATATCATCAACAAACAGCATAATTTCCTGCTGTCTGTCTATTACAAGCGGTCTGATAACCTGATTACCCGCTATTTCTACTCTCAGGTGGACCCCGTCACTTTGCGTACTATCGGTATCTCGACTTTCGAGAATGCCAATTCAAGTACGGCGCTGGGTATGGAATTCACGCTGAAAAATAACTTCTGGAAGGTGCTTGAGCTTACCACCAACGTTAATATGTACAATTCGGTGCTGAATCTGAGCAGTTCCGAGCAGACGCTCAATGCCGAGCAGTTCACCTGGCTCGTCAAGGAGAACGTCAATATACGCCTTCCAAAAAGTTTCACCATTCAGCTCAACGGATCCTATCAGAGCCGTACCGCGTTTGACACCGGCGGCGGCGGCGGCGGTGGCCGTTGGGGCGGCGGCGGTGGCATGGGTGGCGGCGGCTGGGGCGGCGGTGCTTCCAGTACTGCGCAGGGCTACTCAATTCCGGTATGGTACGTTGACGCCTCTGTGCGCAAAGACCTGTGGAACCGCAAGGGAAGTCTCACCATCAGTATCCAGGATATTTTCAGGTCCAGAAGAAATGGTTCTCACACCGAGTCTGTACTCTTTGTTCAGGATTCCTGGCGTCGCCGTGACGCACAACTGGTGCGTATGAATTTTTCATATCGCTTCGGCAAATTTGATGTTTCGCTCTTCAAAAGGAAAAATACCCGAATGGAAGGCGAGGGAATGGAGGGATTCTGATCCGGCAATAAACACAACTAACTATGTCCAACTTGCAAATTAC
>CAIYFY010000119.1 GCA_903925535.1 uncultured Bacteroidota bacterium
CCAGACGCCGTCGCCCTGGCAGAGCAGGTTGTACACATCGCCTGCATGGCGCTGGAAGGCGGAGAGGATGGATTTTACGTTCCAGACGAAGATGCCAGCGTTCCAGAGATATTCCCCGGAGTCCACGAATTGCCTTGCCGTTTCGACATCCGGTTTCTCTGCGAATCTTTTTACCTTGAAGATACCCGATTCCACTTCGGATTCCATTTGTATATATCCGTATCCGGTATCGGGTCTTGATGGCTGAATACCCAGGGTGAGCAGCGCGTCATTACCTGCAGCGAAATGAAGTGCCTGCTGTATTTTGTCGAGAAACGCCTGCTCCTTGAGGACGATGTGGTCGCTTGGTGCGATCACAAAGTTGGCATCCGGATCGAGTGCGGCCAGTTTAAGCGCGGTATAGCATACACAGGGAGCCGTGTTGTTCCTGCTGGGTTCGCAGAGAATCTGATTGTCGGTAAGTTCGGGGAGCTGTTCCCTTATCAGATCCTTGTATGCCGCGTTGGTAACGATGAAAATATGGCTTGCAGGACAGATGGGCAGAAAACGCTCGAAAGTTAGTCTGAGGAGACTTTTGCCTGTTCCGAGCATATCGAGGAACTGTTTGGGGCGCGCTTCGCGGCTGCCGGGCCAGAACCTGCTGCCGACGCCCCCGGCCATGATGGCCACGTAGGTGTGTTTTGCATTCATGTATGTATCAACTTGACTGCAAAAATACAGTTAAGTAGTTACATTCATCTTTTTGCTCAGAGTTTATCGCGCACTTCTTCATAAACGGCCCTGATGCCGGCTTCCAGTCCGATGCGCGCCTGCCAGCCCATGGCACTCAGTTTGCCAACATCGAGGAGTTTGCGGGGTGTGCCATCGGGTTTGGACAGGTCATTGGTGATTTGTCCTTCAAATCCGATTATACGCGCCACCAGTTGAGCCAGTTCCTGAATAGACAGGTCAGTACCGGTACCTATATTGACGAATCCGGGCTCATTGAAGGTATCCATGAGAAACAGACAGGCATCGGCCAGATCGTCCACATGCAGAAACTCACGGCGCGGTGTGCCGGTGCCCCAGATGGTAACTTCACTCAGTCCGTCGCATTTTGCCTCGTGAAAACGCCTGATGAGTGCGGGAAGCACGTGACTGTTTTCCGGATGGTAGTTATCGTTCGGGCCGTACAGATTGGTGGGCATCACACTGATGAAATTGCACCCGTACTGATGCCGGTAAGCATCGCACATCTTGATGCCGGCTATTTTGGCAATGGCATAGGGCTCATTTGTCGGTTCGAGCTCTCCTGTAAGCAGGGCATCTTCACGGAGCGGCTGAGGCGCCATTTTGGGGTAAATACACGAGGATCCGAGGAAAAGCAGCTTTTCCACACCATAAAAATGTGCTGCGTTGATCACATTGGCCTCAATCATCAGATTGTCGTAAATAAATTCGGCCCGATAGGTGTTGTTGGCGTAAATCCCGCCTACGCGCGCAGCCGCGAGGAATACAATATCAGGTTTTTCTCTTCTAAAAAACTCATTGACTTCCAGCTGATTACGAAGGTCCAGCGCATTTTTACCAGCCAGAATCAGGTTGGAGTACCCTGCGTGTTGCAAGGCCCTCGAGATTGCTGATCCCACCATTCCACGGTGTCCGGCGACGAGTATCCGGGATTCTTTTTTCATGAAAAAATTCACTTTTTATTAATTATATGCTGCAAATTTGAAAAAAGGGATTACTTTTACAGCATATTCAACGCAAAAATCAAATACAATTATGAGCAAAATCTTTGACGAAATCAAACAGAAGATCGC
>CAIYFY010000120.1 GCA_903925535.1 uncultured Bacteroidota bacterium
AAACACCATCGCCAGTTTGTGCTGTGCGCCGGCGTCAACAATCATGCGGCTGATATCGTCCTCCGTGTGTTCGGGGTGAAACTCAAGGGTTTGAATACCAAACCGGGGGAGAATGTGCCGTATAAAATGATCACTCCCTCCGTAGAGCGGCGTACTGTGGAGCAGAAAATCCCCCGGCTCCAGAAACTCCATCAGCACGGTGGTGATGGCACCCATTCCGCTTTCGAAGACGGCGCAGTCTTCGGCATCATCCCACAGTGAGAGCCGGTTTTCCAGAATTTCCAGATCGGGGTTGTTTATCCGGCTGTATATCAACCCTTCTTTTTCCCCGGGCCGGCGGTCTCTTTTGCCATAAGCTACTTCGAAATGGGCCTTCCCGTCCTCTGCTGTCGGGAAAACAAATGTGGATGTCTGAAAAACAGGGCACTTGATAGCGCCCTCCGACCATTCCGGACGATAGCCGTACGACATCATGAGGCTTTCCGGACGCATTTTTTTCTCTTTCATGGCGGGCATTTTTTTCTGAAAAGTCAGGTCAGGCAATTTTTTTTTCTTTTAAATGCCTGTTTAATTGGTAAATTTTTCCACAAAGCTGAAATAATTATAAAAAATATCTTCATTTTTAACATTGAAAAGAAAATAAATCTTTATCTTTGTGCCGTTGTTGAAATTTTTACTGAAAAGCTCCTTTTGTTAACCTTGTTTTAGAAAAAGTAACTGCCCGGCGTAAAGCGCCGGGTGGTTGCTTCAGCGTGATTATGATTGTCCCTGATGTCAAACTTGACGCCATTGATCTGGTCATTCTCCGCCGTTTACAGACGGATGCGTTCATCACGCACAAGGAGATGGCTGCAGAGCTGGGTATGACGGTGACGCCTGTTTACGAGCGCATCCGGCGCCTGGAGCGGGCGGGGGTAATCAAGGGCTACGCGGCCCTTATTGACAGGCAGAAGGTAGGCAAGCCGCAGGTGGCCATCTGTGCCGTCTCGCTGAAAGAACACGCACTGCCCTTGCTCCTGAAGTTCCAGGATGCCGTTTCCACTTTCCCCGAAGTCACTGAAATACTGCATATAGCCGGCAATTACGACTACCTGCTCAAGGTGATAGTCGCCGATATCAATGAATACCAGCAGTTTATTGTACACAAACTGGCCACGCTGGACAATATCAGTCACGCTCAGAGTTCCTTTGTACTCACTGAAGTGAAAAACAGCGTCGCTACACCACTGTAGTCAAAGCCGGATTTGTTAATTCAGTCAGTTAACTGACTGAATTTATATATTTGTGCCCTGATTCGTCCGGTATGATTGTCAGAGAAATTACGCCTCGCCTTGAGGGGCGACTTCACGAGCAAAAGATCACCTTGCTACTCGGTGCCCGCCGCACGGGTAAAACCGAATTGCTGCGTACCGTCTTCCGGAGGCGACAGGACGAGACATTGTGGCTGAATGGGGAAGATATGGATACGGCCACCTTGCTGGAATACCGCTCGGAGGCAAATTACAGAAGAATACTCTCGGGAAAGCGGCTGCTGATTATTGACGAGGCCCAGTATATCCCCGATATTGCCAGGAAGGCCAAGCTGATGATTGATACCATCCAGCCATTACATATAATACTGACGGGGTCTTCAGCTTTCGATCTGGTTCAGATGGGCGACCCACTGGTGGGAAGGAGTATCACGCTGCAACTTTTTCCACTCTCATATCGCGAATGGAGTCAGCAGGAAAGTCCTGCTGATGCAGGCAGATTACTCGAAGACAAGATACTGTATGGTAATTATCCGGAGCTGACACGCACCAGTAACAGCTCACAGCGCATCGAGTACCTGAGGGAGCTGGTCAATACATACCTGCTGCGCGATATACTTGCATTCGATGCGGTGAAAAATGCCCGCAAGCTGCAGGCATTGCTTCAATTAGTCGCATTTCAAGTTGGCTCGGAGGTCTCCACTGATGAATTGGGCAAACAACTGGGAATCAGTAAGAATACTGTTGAACGTTATCTGGATCTCCTGTCAAAAGTTTTTATTCTATTCCCGAGAACCGGATTCAGCAAAAATCTCCGTAAAGAGGTGGTTAAAAGTAAAAAATGGTATTTTTACGATAATGGTATCCGCAATGCTGTGCTGGGCGACTTCACCCTGCTCAGCCTGAGGACCGACAAGGGACAACTGTGGGAGCAGTACTTCATGGGTGAACGGCTCAAATACAATGAATATCAGGGGATACCGCCCGAGAGTTTTTTCTGGAGAACCTATGATCAGCAGAAAATTGACCTTGTTGAAGTGCGCGGACAACAGATGGCAGCCTTTGAGTGTAAATGGAAGGATTCTCCTGCCAAAACTCCCGTCGCCTTTGCCAAAGCTTATCCGGATGCCGTCTTTCACACGGCTCATCCGGGTAATTTCACCGACTGGCTGTAGGGTGTGTCTGAAAAATACATGCCGGCCCGAAAACGCATCTTTTGGAACCTGTCCGACAGGTCTTTTTCG
>CAIYFY010000121.1 GCA_903925535.1 uncultured Bacteroidota bacterium
CCCGATTCACTTACTGTAGCTGTCATCGAACACTCCAATCCGGTGATTTACACCTTTTTCCAGAATAAGGGCGGTTATACCGTAGATCTGAGAACACAGAACGACACGGTTGATTTCATTTATCTGGCGCCACCGGAAGTGGAAATGTCGCCGCTGACAACCAATCTGTGTGGCTTGCCCATGCTCGGGCAAACTGATCCGGAACAAACCACCATCAGGGTATATGAATCCTACGATGGCGGCCGTTGCTACCTCGACAGCGCCATGCTGACGATCAACAACGACATAGCCGATTTGTCGCAGTTCGATACCCTGATGACTGGCGGATTTTTCAAATACAAATTCAAGGCAGGCGGACCCAATATTGTGAGCCCATACCTGAAAACACTGCAGGTAACAGCGGAGGCACACGATGAGCTGGCTACCGCCACACTGAATACCGTAGTGCTCGGAAAACGCCCGCGACAGAGTACGTTTGCATCCACTTCTCCCTCTATTCCGTCGCTGATCCTGAGGGATCCGCCCGGTGACGCAAGTACAGCCTTTATCGAACAGGGGAATACCACCTGCCAGACGTGGTCGTACTCCGCTACCTATGGAGGAGGTGTGGAAACGGAAGTCTCATTGTCGCTTGGCGCCGATCTGACTACCAGCATCGGTCTGGGTGCAGAGGTAGAGCTCGAAATTGAAACCACTGCTGATTTCGCCTACTCCACTTCCACCAGTTTCTCCAACATGACCTCCCGCGAATCGGAAACCTGTATTACCACCAATCAGGTAATTTCCACAGGCGACAATGATCTCATTGTGGGCAGCCAGATGGGTGGCGACGTCTATATGGGTGGCGCTATCAACTACATTTTTGGTATAACAGATGAACTCCTGTGGGATACAACAGCCTGCGAATACTACCTCAGCAAGGGCCTGTACGTATTCCCCGACGGTTTCGCCACTACCTTTATTTACTCCGAATATCAGATCAAAAATGTGGTGATACCCAACCTGATTACAATTGGTGATCAAAAGAGCGCCGACCGCTGGCAGGGAATCATTGATCTGAATAACAAACTGAAAAGCGAGGCTGTCTTCTCCAAAAACCTGTCGTTCGACGCCGGTATCATTTATGAAGAATCGGAAACTACAGAAATCACCCGGGCTGTTACAACCGAGTGGGAAGTGGAATTCAGTTCGTCTTTCGCCCAGGAATATGGCGTGGAGGTAAACGGTATCGGTCTGGGCGCCGGTATTACCCTGAGCCTGAATACCACACAGAATATCAGCAACTCACTCTCTGTCACCAATTCCAGAACTGTTGGTTATGCACTCTCGGATGATGATATTGGCGATAATTTCACGATTAACGTTAAAAAAGACCGGGCGTACGGTACGCCCGTGTTCGATCTGGTGAGCGGTCAGTCGCAATGCCCGCACGAGCCCAACACACAGCCGCGTCAGGGTGTTGACTTTTCAGCCAACAAACAGGTGGCCGTAAATGTACCCATGAATGACGTGGCGGTATTCAAGTTGTTCCTCGGCAATACCAGCCAGTCGGAAGAAACGAAATTCTACACACTGGAAGGTCTGCAGGAAAACAATCCCGATGGCGCCGTTATCCGCTTCAACGGACAACCCACCCTGAATGTGGGCGTTCCTTTTGGCGAAAGCGTGGAAGTGACCATGACGGTAGCACGCGGCCCTGTCGCATTTACTTACCAGGATCTCCGCGTGGGCTATTTCTCTGATTGCGAAGTGGAACGCGCCGACGCGCTCGGTATTGATCCGCCTGCCGGTTTCAACGAAGAACTGGAATTCGACGTCTTTTTCCTCGAGCCCTGCAGTATGGTTTCTACTACTTTCCCGCTGCAGGACTGGGTGTTGCTGCCTTCCAACGGCAATACGCTGAATATCACGGTGGCCGAATATGACAAGAGTGATTCCGATCTGGAACTTATGCGCGTTCAGTACCGCCGCTCGCAGGGCGACGGCGCCTGGATCAATATCGCCGAAATTCAGAAAGCCGACCTCGGGCCTGTGTTCACGATTGTTCCGTGGAATACTCAGGGCCTGCAGGACGGTCTCTACGAAATCCGCACGGTATCCCAGTGCTTTGGCGCACAAAACCCTGGTATTTCCAAAGTGGTGAAGGGTAAAATTGAACGTACAGCACCGGAAATCGTCGGCACACCTGAACCTGCAGACGGGGTGTTGAGTGCCGGCGACGAGATCAGTATCACTTTCAACGAGCCTGTTCGCTGCGATCAGATTATTCAGGCCGATTTCTTCAATAATAACAATGTAGGCCTGTACGATACAGAAACGGGGGATCTGATTGACGCTGTCATCACGTGCAGCGGCGACAAGATCGTTATTGTACCCAATGTTCCCAACAAATTCATCGAGAACAAAATTCTGCGCGTGGAGGTGGATAACATCCAGGATCTGGCCGGTAACTTGTTCATCCACAAATCCTGGGAGTTTTTCGTGGATCGAAACCCGGTACTGTGGTCAGGAGGTATTGTCAAAGTGGGTAAATATGCCGATGACGAAATTACGGTAACTCGTCAGCTCGTGAATACCGGCGGTCAGGCTGTTGCCTATTCACTGGAAAATGTTCCTTCCTGGGTGCGCGTGGGCCCTGCCAACGGTGTAATTGCCCCGGGTGCTGCTGAAACAATCACTTTCGTATTCGGGAATGCACTCAGTTTTGGCAGTTATGCAGATACATTATATGCCAATACTCCACTCGGCAGTGAACCCATGCCGACTTTCTGCCGCGTGATGTGCGAATCTCCCGAATGGGTTTACGACCCGTCAGTCTACTCCGGCTCGATGAACATGACGGCCCGCCTCGACATCGAGGGTACGCTGAGCACCGACGAGGAGGATA
>CAIYFY010000122.1 GCA_903925535.1 uncultured Bacteroidota bacterium
ATCCCGTACCCGATGTCGCCGCTGTATCCGTATCCCAAACCGCTGCCGGTGACGGTATATCTGGCTCCATTAGCCTTTTTCGGTCTTGCCTACCTGCTCTGGAGGGCCTGGAAAGCCGATAACAGAATCTGGGTGACAGGAAGTCTGTTCTTCTTCTTCAACGTGATGTTCCTGCTCCAGATACTCGGTGCCGGTCAGGGTTTCCTCGCCGACCGCTTTACGTATGTGCCCTACTTCGGCATGTTCGCCATCGCTGCCTGGTATTTCGAAAGGTCAATGGCTGATGACTCGAAAAGAATGCCCGCGCAGGTACTACTGGCGGTAGTTGGCATCGGTTATGCTGTCTGGACGGTGAAACAGATTGCAATCTGGAAAAACGGAGAGACGCTGTGGACGCATGTGATGAAGTATGAAAAGGAAACCAACTCGCTGCCATACTGGAACCGCGGTCAGTTTTACCGCAACCAGGGTAATTTCGATCAGGCACTGAAAGATTACTCTGAAGCTATTCGGATCAACCCGAAAAACCCTGAATTGCTGAACAGCCGGGGCAAGACCTATTTCGATATGGCACTTTCAGGGAAGTTCAACAACCAGCAAAGGGAATTTGTAGGCAAGGCTATTGCAGACTATACCGAGGCATTGTCAAAGCCGGTTGTCAAAACCAAGTCCAGGGCTGAAATGCTGATTAACCGCGGTGCTGCCAACGGTGCCACGGGAAATTACGAACAGGCCCTGAAGGATCTCTCCGAGGGACTCTCGATTGATCCGGCCAATAAAAATGGTTATTTCAACCGGTCTATTGTTTACTTCAACGTACGCCAGTTCGATAACGCCCTGAAAGATTATCAGGAATACCTGAAATACGATCCGAACAACGGCAATATCTGGTACGAACAGGGTATGCTGCTCAGGAGTATGAACAGGAGTGCGGAGGCTATTCCTTGTCTCGATAATGCCATCAGGCTCAAGCCGGATATGGGTATCGCTTACATGGAGCGCGCCCGCGCGAAGGCTCAAAACGGCGACAAAGCCGGTGCACAGCAGGATTATCAGCGCGCTGCCAGGCTCGGCATGAAGACCAACGAACTCGATCAGAGACTGATGGGACAGTAAAATGTCCCTGATTTTACACTTTGGGCAGCCCGCAGCTCGTCTGGTTGCCCAAAGTTGTAATGTCGATAAATAGCAAAAATGAATTAATTTTATTTTGTATGTTATTGACTGTCAGTTTTTTGTAAAAACATAAATCATCGTTATTGCCATCCGGCGGTATATTTTTTGTTAAAACGCATTTCGGATACAGGACGAAACGTAAATTTGCAGACAGATTAACATTAACCATTTCACCAGTGAAACAAATTTCCACCTCTTTCCATCCGGGGGGCAACCCTCGCCCCTGTTGCACCGACTCATCACTAACTTTACCTGCTAACATGAAGAAAGTTCTACCCATTCTCATTACCATGATGCTGGCTACGGTTTCCTTTGCGCAGAATTGCGTTCGGGACTCCTCTATTCTGCAGTCAGGAGCACTGCTCTCTCCGCCCTATTGGGACACACTGAACAAAAGGTATGAGCTTGCAGATGCCTGTATCAACAATCCATACAACCAGTTCATCACCGTAAACGTGCCGCTGGCTTTCCAGAATATCCCGCTCTCCAGCGTAACAATCGCTCCTGCAGGCGCGGTGAGCAACCTTCCTGTGGGTATGACCTACTCCTGCGATCCGCCAAACTGTGTGTTTGCAGCCGGCTCACTGGGTTGTATCCGCCTGTTCGGCACGCCTACTGCTGCCAACACTGCTCCCGATACGCTGGATCTCGGTCTTACGGTCACCGTAAACACCCTGCTGGGTGGTATCCCGCTGATTTTCCCCAGCCAGCTCCCGGGTAACAACCATTATTATCTGGCCCTGAAAGACGAGCAGTGTCTGGTGGGTACTTTTGATCTGAATTCCGATCTGGGCTACGTAAAAGCATCTCCAAATCCTTTTAGCGCCGAAACTACCATCACGGTTGAGTCGCTGATACCGGGCGAGTTCAACTTCGAGGTGTTCAATATCCTGGGCAAGCGCGTACACGCACGCGTGGTGCGCATGGCAGTTGGTGAAAACCAGATTGTCTTCGATGGAAGCGAGCTTCCCTCTGGCAGCTATTTCTACAGCCTGGGCAATGTCAATGGCCGTATTGCAAGGCCGCTGATTATCGCGCACTGATCCACAGGACAGTTCCAATACAAGGCCCGTTCCGAAATGTTCTCTCAAAAAAGAACTTCCCGGGACGGGCTTTTTTTTGGGCGTGCAACGGCCGAACTTTTTCAGAGCGGCACCTTAAAAGTGCAATAAAAAGCACTTTATGTTGTTTTTTAACAAAAAAATCTTACCTTTTTGTTAAAAAGAGCAATATAATGCACTATCCGG
>CAIYFY010000123.1 GCA_903925535.1 uncultured Bacteroidota bacterium
ATTCTTTTTCCTGTTTCAGTCCCGCGGCTTTCTGCCCGAGCGTCCATTCTTTCGCCATCAGTGGTGGTTTTATGCTGCAAAGATAGGCAAAAAAGAGAGAGGTCGCCCGGGCATGACAGACCGGGGTTATCTGATCATCAGTATGGCGCCTGTAGTGCCGCCGGGCGTATGGATACTGATACGGTAAATTCCTTTTACCATGCTTTTGTCAACCAGAAGATCAAACACATAGTCACCGGCTCCGTTGACAGTGAAAACCCATGATCCGGCCAGTTTGCCCAGCATATCGCGCAATTCAATCCTTACACCACCGTAGAAGTCTTCCGTGAGGGAGAAATACAGTTTCGCCTGATCGGAAACCGGGTTGGGTGAAATGGAATTAATGCGCACTGGAGAAACATTTTCTTCCTGATTCGGTATTTCAAGTGTGGATATGGTGCCGCCGCCTGTATTATCCACGAAACTGGTGAGGTCGGTCACAACCCCGTAGCAGGTACTCAGGTTTTTGATTTCAGCTTCGAGTGATTCCTTCTCTGAGGGATTGGTGGAAGCATAGTACAGTTGCAGCAGGTGTGCGGCTTTCTGTTTGGCCCATATTTTTGGCAGGAAACGATATTTCAGGCTGTCTTTACTGGTCAATTGAATCGGATACTGGTAAGAAACGGGCGCGCCGAATGCCGTTCCCGAGAAGAGGGCATTGACCGGGCCTGGTTCGTTGTATCTTCCCACTACGATCATCTGACTTCCCTTGTACAGATTGGGCAAATCAATCGGGTAAGTCTCGTAGATAACATTGGGTTCAAAGGCAACGTCAGTATTCAGCAGTACCGGATTTCTGACGGTCTGGTAGAAAT
The DNA here is from genome assembly GCA_903925535.1 of uncultured Bacteroidota bacterium. Classification (GTDB taxonomy): domain Bacteria; phylum Bacteroidota; class Bacteroidia; order Chitinophagales; family Saprospiraceae; genus M3007. The sequence continues at coordinate 855 of CAIYFY010000123.1, forward strand.
CGCTGATAGAAGAGGCCAGTTCATTGTTGTCGAGGAACTGCGCTACACCGTTATTCTCGAGGGCGATAGTGGTGAGGAGTGGTTTGTTTACATCTTCACCTACCCCGAACGTGAAAATGCTGAGTTCCTTTTCGAGGTATGTTACGAGATCGCTGATTCCGTTCAGGATACCGGTGGTCGAGGTATTTCCTGCTGTAGGAACCCCGTCGGTAAAGAAAATAATGATATTGTATGTATCTCCGGAGTCATTAATGAATTGGGGAATTGCCGTGCTGAAGGCTCCCGATATATTTGTTGCTCCACCTGCAGACAGGGCAAAAATATAGTTCAGTGCGGCTTGCCGGGTGGATGCATTATAGTCCACATGATCGTTCTTGAAAGTGGAGATGGCATTATCAAACGCCACGATATTGAATTTGTCGCCGATATTCAGGTTGTCAACAATAAAGGAGGCTGCGTCCTTGGCCTGCTGCATCTTGTCGCCGTACATACTGCCCGATTTGTCAATAATCAGCGTGAACACCTTTGGAATGATATCTGCATTCGGATTAGGGTTGGGTTCTACAACAAAAGCGCAGAAACCGTTACCGTAGTTATCGCACCCGAGCGTATCGCTCAGGAACACACTGAAATCGAAAAGACCGAGGTCGCCGGCGCTCAGCCTGTATTCCACCTTGAAATTGGCATCGGCCGGACTACTGACAATCGTTTTGGTAAGTGAGCCTTCATAGTCGCTGAGCGTTACCGGTGTGCCCGGGTGCGATACGAAGGACAGTTGTTCGATTTTTCTGCCTGATGAGAGCTGGAAGTCGAACTGCTGCGTGCCGAGATCGCCTGGCTGAATACTCGTATATGCTGCGGGATAATTGCAGGTAACAACACCATTTTTGTAGGGCAGCAGTTCCACATAAGTGAGTTCGATGGTTACCGTGGTATTGGGTTCTACGGGTTCCAGCACCGAGAAGTACAGGGGGAAAGCGCCCAGATAGTTCTTGAGTATCTGATTGGTGCCCGTTCCGCCCCCGCCGCCTGGGAGTATGGTGTCCTGGGCACTCGCGCCGAGATTGGCCTCATACCATATACCGTTACTTTGTCTGCGGAGTTTTACAGCACTGGCGGAGGCGGGCATCGGGAAAGCATAGCGGATATACTTTGCCGTTGAGAACTGATTTTTGAAGACCTGTGTGGTTTTGGTAATGGCAATCTGGTTTTCTACGGTGACACTGACAAAAGAAGCGGTGAGCTGAAGATAAGTGCCGTTGCCGGCGTCAACAACTGCCACCCCGTTTGCCTTTGTGGCAGACCAGAAAAGAGTGACAAGGGCGAAGGTGATAAGTGTTCTCATGTTAGAAAAAATTTGTTGTCCGCAGGTTGTCCGCAGTGGCTGCCGGAGGTGCAGCAAGACAGGGAGTGCCCTGCGTGACGGGGTAAATAATTTAGATGGCACTACAAAAGTGCCTGACAGTATTATTAATGCTATATGTATTGAATTAAGTGTCGTTTATAATCAATTTTATTTTCAGTATTGATTATTCACGACATTTCCCTGTACAAAAGAGCTGTTCAGGCGGAACTGGAGAAGCGAACGCGCGGATCTGCCAGCGCGTACATCATATCAGCGATGAGGTTGCCGGTTATGGTGAGTATGGCAACGGCCATCAGAATGGCTGAGAGAGTACCGAGATCGTGGTTGAGGAATGCCGTCTGTGTTTTCAGTCCCAGTCCGGGGAAATTGAACAGCGTTTCAACCACCAGTGAGCCGGTGAGCAGCGCAGGAAGCAGAGCTCCGACAAGCGTTATGATCGGGAACAGTGCGTTCCGGAAGGCATGTTTCCAGTATATATCATCGTCATTCAGTCCTTTTGACCGCGCGGTCCGTATATAATCCTGCCGGAGCGTTTCGAGCATGCCTCCACGCATTTGCATGGCAATGAGTGCTAGTGCGTGGAGCGTAAGTACTGTAACTGGCAAAATGAATCTGGGCAGTTTTCTTGCAAACCAGGATATGAATGTTTCTGTGCCTGCCAGCCACTGGTCGGTGACGTCGAGGTAGGGATTATCAACAAGTGGTTTTCCGAAAATATTACCGGTGAAGAAGATAACCAGCAAACCGCCCAGCCAGAAAACCGGCATGGAGTGAAGGAAAAACAGCAGTTGTTTTGACCAGCGGTCGAAACGGCTGTTTCTGAATCGCGCCATTTCCACACCGAGAGGAATGGCTATCAGAAAGGCGAGCAGCATCGCTATTCCGCTGAGGGTTGCGGTGGCGAGCAGAGCCGGTCTGACTTCTTCCCAGACGGGCTTCATCCGCCTGGTGAGTCCCCAGTTGCCTGTCATGTATCCTGTAATCCAGGTGTGGTACTGGTTGTCTGTTCCGTTCCAGTAAAGTGCCGGCAGGTATATTTTCAGCGGCTGTTTGTTTTGCTGCATACGCTGTACACACGATTGCAGGATAGTCAGGTCGGGCATCAGTTTTTCCCGGACCGGGAGTGCATCCAGCAGCGATGAGATCTTCCGGGTTGACGCTTCGATTTCTTCCAGTCGGGATGCTGTTGCCAGCACCGACAGTTCCTGTGCGAGACTTCTTCTGGTCTCGGAAGTATCGCCGAGGGAGAGGGCGGTATGAGAAAAGGCTGACAGGCTGGAGTCGTACAGCGACACATCAGGCCAGTTGCCCGTCTGGAATACGAGTTTTGACAGTCGCTCGCGGCGCACTGGCGGGTAAACCTTCCAGAATGTATCCGGGAAAGGTGCCGGTGCCAGAGTCAGGTAGAAGACGGGTTTATCCAGTCCCAGTTGCCGGGCAGCCCTTTGGTACTGTTCTGCCTCCCTTCCGGGTTCGCTTCGCAATTCCTCGGGGAAAAGCGCTTCAACCGGGTCGCCGGGAGCACATTTGCTTATTCCGAAGACAGCCAGCGACACGATCAGCAGCGTGGGCATGGCAATGAGCAGTCGTCGCAGGAAATAGCGGAGCATAGCTATCAGGGTGAGTCATCTGAGTAGCGTTGTACATCATATCCCGATTTTTCCTCCTGCGCCTCTTTGAGTGCCTGCTTTTTCTGAACGCGAGCGACTACCATGATACTGATTTCGTACAAAATAAGCAGAGGAATGGCTACAAGTGTCTGGGATACCACATCCGGAGGCGTGATAATTGCTGCGATAATAAGAATGACCACGATGGCGTGACGGCGATACTCCCGCAGGAATGCAGCGCCGATCAGGCCTATTCTCGCCAGGAAGTAGGCTGCTACCGGCATCTGGAAAATAAGTCCGGTAGGAATCGTGAACATCGTCATATATGTGACGTAGGAGTCGAGCGTTGGCGCTACTTCGAGCCCCTCGAGTGTGTAACCTGCGAGAAAGCTGATTGAGAACGGAGCTATGACGTAGTATCCGAATACAATACCGAGGAAAAAGAGAAAGGTACAGATACCTACTATACCCCGTACCACCCTGCGTTCGTGTTCAAGCAGTCCCGGACTCACAAACCGCCAGACTTCCCAGAAGATATAGGGGAATGCGCCGATGACCCCGAACCAGAAAGACACATACAGAATCTGCATGAGCACCTCGCCGAGTTGCCGGGTGATCAGGTCAAATTTCGGGGGCGTGATACACATGGCTTCACCCAGGCCCATTTGGTGGGAGGCCCAGCAGAGAGCCTGATACGTGGGGAAGTCGGGTCTTCTGGGGCCAAAAATGATATTATTAAATACGAAATCCTTGTATATAAAACTGATTATTGCCAGTACGAAAATGGCAATTGCCGAGCGCAGGATGTGCTTGCGCAGCTCACTGATATGATCAAAAAAGGAC
>CAIYFY010000124.1 GCA_903925535.1 uncultured Bacteroidota bacterium
CCGCTGGTCGGGTTGGGGAACACGCTGAGTATTTTCTCCGGGGAAATCTCGTGGAAGACCAGTTCGCTTCTGTCGTCCGACTCTTCGCGGTTGCTGCTGGTCACGCCAATCGGGCAGCCGAAGATATTCAGTGTTGACTCCAGGAAAAACTGTGGCTCAAGCCGTGAGGTAATTCTGAAAGAGTTCGGGCTCGACTGTTGCGGTATGGTAAACCGGAATGTAGCGGTTTGTCCGTTGGCAATACTGTCGTTGAGCGACCGGAAGCGGATGGAGAAGAACGGTGAATAGTTCGGATTCCGTACCAGATACTGTCGGCCCTCCGGCGATGTGTAAATACTGCCCTCTCCGGGGTCGTCTGCCGCAATGCTCTTGGGTAGCTGAATTGCCGTATAGACCAGCTTTTCCGGACAATTGTTGGTTACCCGCATCCGGTATGTTCTCCTGTGCATCGGGTCCTCTGTGATGGATAGCAGCTCGTATTTCACACAACCCACCTCCTTCACGTCGCAGGCAAGTTCTTCCACTACCGTTACCGTGAAGCAACAGTTGGCTACACTTCCGCAACTGTCTTTGGCCGTGTAGCACACCTGTGTGGGGCCCAGCGGGAAATTGCTCCCCGATGCCGGACCAACGCTGCTCCAGGCTATACCCGGACAAACACAGTCGCTCGCCGCAGTAGGCATATTGTAGGTTACCTGCGCAGGAGAAGCACCGGGATTAACGGTCACAGTCTTGTTGGCAGGACACTGAACAGTCAGAACGGATGGCGCGGGTGTTATATACTTGAGCACGAATGTCACCAGCGTATCACAACCGGAGCCGTTATTATTTTTGCTTACCGACACCTCGCCGGGTTGTGTATAGGCATTTCCGTCAATTACCACCGTATCTCCCCGACAGAACAGAACGTCGCCTCCGGAAATATTAACCTGCGGGCGAATTATCAGTTCAATGAAGGCAATGGTGTCGCAGTCACCATTCTGTCCGGGGATGGTATCCGTGACAATCTGTGGCGTAGAATAGGCTACACCGCCAATAACCACACTGTCGCCCTCGCAGAAGCTGATGGAATAAACCTGAAACGGCTGCGGCAGGATCGTGACGGTGTATGTGAACACCGTGTCGCAGCCAACTGCAGCCTGTTTGATAATTGTGTAAATACCGGGAGTTTTCACAATCGTACCACCAATCAGAACCGAGTCACCCGGACACAACTGGATGAGCTTATTCTCTTTCGGTGTGTTCCGTTCCGTAATTTTCAGCGTGGCAATGGTATCACACCTTCCGTTGGTACCTGGCAGTATCAGCGTATATTCACCGGGCTGGTTAAACGGCTGGCCCCTGAAGTAAATGGTCTCTCCGACACAAAGACTGTCGCTGAAGGAGGCCGTTGTCGGCAGGAGGAATGTCACCTGAATGGCATCCACTTTGGTCCTTCCGCAGTCATCGGTGACAGTTACCCGGTACTGATTGGTGAGCGTGACGTTGGCAGTCCGCGTGATGGAGCCGTTCGACCACTGATAGCGGTGGAATCCCGGACCAGCATCGAGTGTAACAGTCGAGCCGGTACACTTTTCAATATCCGGACCAAGATCGAGCGGGAGCATATCGGGCAGGTCCACTTCGAACTGTTCGAGGTTATTGGAATAATTACACTCCAGCAACTGTGGAACGGGGAAGTTTGCCGTATCCAGCGGCGTTAAAGAGCCTGCCGGCAGGTTGACTACCATATACAGGTAATCCCCTTCTTCAAGATTGGTGGAGCCAAGTTTGGGCACCATATCGAGAAATACGCCTTCGAAGCAGTCAATGGCATTGCTCGGAGATACCGGCACACTGTAAATCAGGTTGGCCGGAGTGGTAAAAGGATCACTGTCGAAGAATGAAACCGTCAACGGGGGTACCGAACCTCCGTCCAGGTCACAAAGCTGGTAGCGGATGTCCACCTTGCCGGCAACACATTCAGTCGAGATTACTTTAATGATGAAGTCGTTGCCTTCCGGACAGGCACCCGGAGGAAGTGCGCAGGCAGGGCATACGCTTTGTGTCGCCATGGTAACATCCTGAACGGGCACACTGGCAAAGATCGCCGAGGCCGAACTGAATACCTGGTTCAGGGTGATCGGCAGGCGAACCGGGTTCGACACAAGCGACGAGGTAACATTTGAGGCGGCAATCATTCCGCAGGTATCTGTCGGACTCGGACCTGCGGTCGAGAGCATTTTCCAGAACATGACATCCCTGCTTGCTCCGGGGGTGTGTCCGGCGAGATACACCGAATCAGCGAGCATGACTGCCAGATTGGGAGCAAAGTCTGCGGCGCTGGTACCGTCCGGAGTACCGTCTGTCAGTCTGCGCGACCAGAGAGGAACACCGTTTTTATCGGTTTTAATGACAACGTGCTGATTACCGTCCTGCTGACCATAAATAAAGTAACCATCCGAAGCCGGAAGCAGTTTCAATACCCCTGCGAGTACATTGTAACTGCGAACCCATTGGATATTTCCGTTAAAGTCGGTCTTCTGAAGATAAATTGTATCCGCACCACTGCCGGATGGAGATGCTTCCGGCGAACCGTTGTAAGCCATCACCAGTGATGAGCCGTCAACAACCAGATCCCTTCCCGTGAAGGAAACTGGTGTCAGCGTATCGCGGTGACCCAGTTGTGCCCAAAGCGGATCGAGTGTGCCCGGATTCAGACAAACAAGCAGTTGTCTGCGGGCATTGGCCTGTGTTCCGGTTCTGCTGGTACTCCAGCCTGTCAGATACAGGGCGCCGTTGGCAGCTACAATCCTGGTAAACACATCCGAATCAAGGTACTCATACCTGCGCGAAAGTCCCGGATTGATAGCACCGGTATTCCGGTTAACTTCAATTACCTCTGCTTCGCGCTCGCCCGAACTCAGCAGGGCACTCTGGCAGATTACATAGTTGCCCCCGGGCACTTTCTCCACAATTCCCCCCATAATCGGGTTATTGCTTGTGATGGAGCGAGACCAAAGGACTGTGTTGGTGCCGGGATTGTACCTGAATACAAAACCCTTGCTCAAACCGGGCGACCCCTGGGTACCACAACCAATAATCATCCCGTCGGAATCTTCGATCAGTTCACTGGGTGTAAACGGCTCGAAGGGGTTGATCTGGAACTGGCGATTCCACAGGATCTCGCCAGAGGGGGTCATTTTTTGGAGGAAGGTCTGATTACCGCTGCGACCGGCCATATAAATATGGTTATCGCGGCTTTTGAGAAGGGCCGTGGCAAACTCATTGACAGATGCGTCGCCCCGGGTTTGGTAAAATGTGGCAAATGAACACGTGCTTTGGCCGGAAATCAGTGTGCCGTGCAGCAGAATTGCGAGCACAGGCAAGAGTTGTTTGGCCAACTGCATGATAAAAGCGGGTGTTTAAAGATAAAAAAATGTTGCATCAGTTCTGCACAAATGTACAGTATTGATTTTCAATCATGCAACCTTAAACACGGAAATAGCAGCCCAGGTTCCAAAGCAGACTGGACAAAACAGGCAAAAAACGCCCGAAAACCCGACTTTTTACGCCAAAAAGGCGCAGTGCCTCAAGAAAACCAAAAACCGCGCCAATTTTAAAAACCGCCGCTTACCGGCGATTTTCCTCCG
>CAIYFY010000125.1 GCA_903925535.1 uncultured Bacteroidota bacterium
TTACGCTTTCCTGTTTGTTTGGGAAAGAAAAACATCAGTATGTCAACATCAAACTTCTTAAGTAGTGTGGTAGTCGCAGCCTCTCTGGTGCTTGCGGTTTTTGCATGCTCGAATACCTCAAAAGTGTCATCAAGACCCAACGAAGACTCCACTGTTATGAACAATTCTGCCACGAGTATCTACCAGTTCACCGTCAACTCCCTGGATGGGAAGCCGGTTTCTCTTTCTGAATTCAAGGGCAAGAAGATTGTCATTCTCAACGTCGCTTCCAAATGCGGCTATACGCCTCAGTATGCCGACTGGGAGAAGTTCTACAAGGCCAACATGGACAAAGTGGTAGTCCTTGGTTTCCCGTGTAACGACTTCATGGGACAGGAGCCCGGCTCTGCATCCGATATCGCGGAGTTCTGCCAGAAAAATTATGGAGTCTCCTTCCCTATGTTCGAGAAGGTCCATGTCAAGGGCGCCAACAAGGCACCACTGTACAAATGGCTGACCGAGCCTGCACAGAACGGCTGGAACAAGGACGAGCCTTCCTGGAACTTCTGCAAGTACCTGATCAATGAAAAAGGTGAGCTTGCCAACTTCTTCGCGTCAGGTATCAAGCCAGAGAGCAAGGAGTTTCAGGCTGCATTGGCGAAATAATCTGCCTTAAAGTTTCAATACTTTACAGGAAAGCGGGCGATATCTGTCAAGGATATTGCCCGCTTTGTTTTCAAGGAACCTTGTCAGATTTCTGACAAAGGTCGCCCGGACAGACAACCACTGCGCAATCTGCTGCCGGAGAAACTGTCTTTTCAGTAGATAAACGGGATAACCACTTTCCTATTCTTTGGAAAATCAGGAAAAGTCCGTTTGTACCAGTCATAGTGATTTCTGGCACGGGGAATCAGGTTGGCTCCCGTCCAGACCATGAATGAGAGTGCCGGCAGGTTCCAGGCCATCAGGGCAAACCCGGTCCATTCAATGATTTCACCGAATAAATTGGGGGAAGCCACATATTCAAAGAGGAAGCCGCGGGGTATTTTATAGCCGGTCTCTCCGGGTTTACGCAGGTTTATCAGGATGTTATCTGAACTCCAGTTGATATACATACCCATTATAAAAAGGACTGCTCCGGATAAAAAAGCCGGCGACGACAGCCACCGCTCGTCATATTTGTCTGGAGGAGCCAGTACTGCCAGATAATATCCGTTCAGCCCGGCATTGACCAGATTAAAAAACACCGCACTGAGTGCAATAACAAGCGGCATTTTCTTGGGTGTTGCCCTGATGCGAAGCGGATACACCAGCGAACGATTGACGTAATGAAATATCCATACACAAAATAAAATCCAGACACAGGATTCAAAATTTTTTCCGCCAAAGAACAGAAATCCGGTCATGACAATCAAGGAAGGCAACTCCATAAAAATCCAGCCCAGTTTATTGTCAATCATGGGTCCCCATTTATCCGAAGTATGCCTGCCAAACGGAGCAGTTACCCGGAACATGGTAAAAAAAACGACTACTGCTACGGCCATCCAGAGACTGGTAATCAGATAAAGGACTGAAATACTCATGAAAAAAGAAAATTATTCAGGTTATACCATTCAAAGAAATCTTTGACAGAAACTGATTATTCATGTAATTGTCCGTTTCTGTGCACCAATGTACGTAATCCGTGTTATTCAGTACGGATTGAGTAAACACTCCTTACATTAGCCCCCGCTATGGAATCAATCGCCAGACATTTTCTTCAATTCGACAGGATATCCGACATGCAGCCCGTCGGCGACGGCAATATCAACGATACCTGGCGTCTAACGGTCGAGAATCAGGGGAATACACAGTCATTCATCCTGCAGCGAATTAATCACCGGATTTTCAGGGATCCGGCAGCGGTCATGCAGAATATCGAAAGGGTTACCTCTCATATCGCCGGATCCGACTTCCCGTACGCCTCACCTGCGCCCGTGCGCACTGTCAGCGGAGATTTGCTCTGTGAGTATGATAACGGGTTCTGGAGGGTATTCCCCTTCCTGGAAAACACGTATGTGCCAGACGATCAGGTTACAGAGGAGATTGCTTATGAGGCCGCACGCGCATACGGCGCCTTCGCGCGCGCGCTTGGCAATTTTCCCGCTCAGGAGCTGTCGGAAACAATTCCCGGGTTTCACGATACTGACAGGCGCTGGGACGCGTTCCTTGAAGTTGTCAGTATGGATCCGGCTGGCCGGGTTGGAGAAAGCAGAAGAGAAATTGAGGCCATGTACGCAGCAAAACCGCTATTTGACCGAATCAGTGAACTCAAGTCGTCGGGTGCACTGCCGGTTCGGGTGACTCATAATGACACCAAGGCAGGTAATATTCTTTTTGACCGGCAATCCAACAAGGCCGTGGCAGTTATTGATCTTGATACGGTTATGCCAGGCGTAATTTTGTCCGATTTCGGGGATATGGTGCGAACTTTCGTACCCGATCGCCGCGAAGATGCACCCGGAGAGGTATCAACACGTCCGGAGATGCTCCGCGCCCTGCTGGAAGGGTTTCACTCCTCTACTTCAGGCTTTCTGAATGAAACTGAACAGGAATTGCTCGTAACAGGGGGCGCCTGGATCACCGGTGAGCAGGCGCTGCGTTTTCTGACCGACTGGCTGGCCGGAGATGTTTACTACAAGATTTCACACCCTGAACACAATCTGCTGCGGTCCAGAAACCAGATTGCGCTTTTCAACGCACTCCTGAAGATGAATCAGCTGTAGAGATCATTTAAGGCCTCCTGAACTTCCGGGAATCTGAATCTGAAGCCGGCAGCTATTACTTTGTCAGCTGAAACCAGATTGCTGTTCAATATTACAGCAGACATTTCTCCCAGCACGGCACGCAATACAAAGGCAGGGGCCGGAACTGGAATTGCAGGACGCTTCATAGCCCGCGCAACGGCCTTCACCAGTGCCTTGCCCCGCACCGGATGCGGCGCCACGGCGTTGTAAGTACCCGACGCCTGTTCGTTCTCCAGAGACCAAACAATCATATTGCACAAATCGTCGAGGTGAATCCACGACCACCATGCCTGTCCGTTGCCGAAATACGCGCCAATGCCAAAACGAACTGGGCGGGCTACCTCGGCAAGAGCTCCGCCATCGGGGCTGAGTACAATACCGATTCTGAGTAATACAGTACGGATACCCAGTGATGCGATACGACCAGCGGCCAATTCCCACTGCTGGCAACACTCAACCATGAAAGATGCGTCAACTGGAGCATCGGATTCTGCCATCATACGCTCGCCTGAATTCCCGTAAATTCCTATTGCTGAAGCACTTATATAAGACTTTGGCGGGCTTTTCATTTGCTGCAAGGCTTGCTCCAGCACAGCCGCCGACTGTACCCTGCTGTCAATAAGTTCCTTCTTCCGGGCGGCAGTCCAGGGCTTGTCGGCTATACCGGCCCCGGCGAGATTCACCACTGCGTCAATATTTTCCAGTGCCTGCGGATCAATGAAATTACGCGACGGATCCCAGGCAAACTCTTCGGAAGTCTTCGGTGACCGGGTAAGAATACGCACCTGATAACCTTTTTTTTGTAAAACTGCCTGAAGATGGCGGCCGACGAGACCGGAGCCTCCGGCGATGAGTATGCTTTTGGACATGATCAGTTCTGTGTTTTCTGTTAAAATGCGTTGGGGTTTCAGACAATTGCGTCTGAAACCCCAACCTTTAACAATAAAGCCGGCCAAAGGTTAATCTTCATCCTTCTTTTTGCCGAGCAGTTTTTCCTTGTCGGTGACCACTATGGCTGTTCCGCCCTTCAGTTTGCGTGCGATTGCGGAGTAGGGTCCTGTGACCACAGATTCGCCCTCCTGGAGGCCTGAAAGTATTTCAATGTGGTTATTATCCTGAATACCGGTTTTAACCTCCCTGACGGCAACTGTGTCGCCTGTAACCACAAATACTATCTCTTTGACAGCATCTGCACCGATTGCGTCCTTCTTTTCCTCTTTCTGTGGCCCTTCCTCCTCTTCCTGCTTCTTCATCTTTTTCAGATTTTCATCTTCCTGGGCGGTCACAGAAACAATAGGCACGCTGATGGCATTTTCTGCCAGGTGTGTATAGATATCCACCGAGGCAGACATACCGGGGCGGAACGGATAGCGGCGGCCATCGCTCACCAGATCCTTGTATGATTCGGGGTCTATTCTGATTTTGACCACAAAGTTGGTAACCTGATCGGAGTTCAGGTTAAGTCCGGCCACAGTGCCGACATTACTGGCGCTGCTGGCAATTTCGGTCACTTTACCGAGCATTTTACGTCCCAGATAGGCATCTACCTCGATATCTACCCTGTCGTTGAGAGAAACCTTGAGGATATCACTTTCACTTACTTCCACCTGTACTTCCATGCTGTGGAGGTTGGCGATACGCATCATTTCAGTACCCGCCATCTGCAGGGTACCCACCACGCGCTCGCCTTTTTCGACGCTTAATTTGCTGATAATACCGCTTACAGGCGCCGTTATAATGGTTTTTTGCAAACTGGTTTTGAGTTCCTTCAGGCGTGCCGTGGCGCTGTTGATACCGAATTCGGCAACCCGTACATTTTCTTTGGCGCTGCTCAGGCTGCTTTCGGCAGATTTGAGTGTGGCATCCGCGGCTGCGAGTGCACTCTCTGCTGCTGCAAGCGTATTTTTGGATGTTTCGAATTCCGCAGTGGAAATAATTCCATCCCTGTACAGAGTCTCATTTCGTTTATGGGCATTCCTGGCCACCTCGAGCTGAGAATCCAGACGGCGGCGATCTGCCTTGAGCTGGTCAATCTGGGCAGAGCTGCCCTGTACATTGGAAGAGGTAATCTGCCGCTGGGCGCGTGCTGTACTCAGCGACGCCTCACCCTGTTCCACCAGACTCTGGTATTCATCCGGCTTGATTTTGGCGAGAATCTGTCCGGCGACCACTGAATCCCCCTCTTTGACGTAAAGGTCAATGATTTCACCTGAAACATCCGAGCTGATTTTCACTTCGGTTTCGGGGAAGATTTTGCCACTGGCGCTTACAGTTTCATTGATTGAGCGACGGGTAACCTGTTCCACGGTAACCTCCTCCCCCTTTGGTTTCTGGCGGGCCTTGAAGATACCGGCCACGACCAGTAGTGCTACCACCCCGATCAGGATGAAGAGTAATTTTCTGTTTTTCTTAGGCGATGTTGTTGCCATTGTATTGATTGCCTTTATTTGTGTCGGAAGTTTGATCAGTCCAGTTTCAGGGGTCTGCCTGCGTAGAAATCCAGGATTTTTAGTTTAAACAGATAGTCGTATCGGGCAACTGCCAGATCGTTTTCTGCAATATCCCGGTTGTTTTTTGAGGTGGTGAGATCCAGCGTGTTTACTGCACCAAGCGCCAGCCTTTTTTCCGTATTCTGGTAAGCCAGACTGGTGGCATCGAATGTTTTCTGTGCTGCATCCAGCTGTCTTTTGGCAGCTCTGGCGTTGGCAATAGCCGTCTGGATATCGTTTTTGAGCGTCTGCTGAGTTTGAGTCTGCTGCATTTCAGCCGATATGGCGTTCAGGCGCGCGCGTTCCACGCTCAGGCGTGTCCGACCATTCTGATAGATGGGTATTCCGAGGCTTATTCCGAAACCCTGACCGAAGTTTTGATCTATCTGGTTGAAATATCCCAGTTTGGGGAAAGAATATACATCGTTGACGGCCTGGATATTCAGGGGCTGACCGTTAACCAGAAATTGTCCGGCCGAGATTGTATCCTGCCTGACGATTGTTCCGTTCCGGAAGTCGAGAAAACGACTGGAGTAGCTGGAGTTCAGGTTGGCGAAGACCGATAAAGTGGGGTAATAGGCCGACTTTGCGATAGCTATGCCTTCGCGGGCGCTGTTAACACGAAAACCGGCAGCCCTGATACCCGGCTGAGTGGTCAGCGCAGACTGGTACAGCGTTGTGAGTGACGCTTCCTCGGGACGGGCATCCGACGGAATCAGGATATCGGGGCGTTGTACCTGCAGGTTATAGTCGGGCTCCAGTTGGAGATACTGTTTGAGGGTCAGGTAAGCCAGGTCAACGTTGTTTCTGGCCTGAACCGCAATCTGTTCATCGCGGGCCACCTGAGCGAGCAGATTGAATTTTTCAGCGGCAGGGGCTGTACCCGCGTCAATTAGCTTCTGAGTGACTGCCAGCTGAGCCTGACTCTGCTCTACCCTTTTCCCCGCATTGTTGAGTTGTTCTTCCGACAGCAGGATATTCAGGTAGGCGGAAGCAATAAGCAGTCCGAGATCATTGATGGAGCGCTCTGCATCGGCAATGGCCGCCTGCAAATTCCAGTTGGCCTGTTTGATACTGTGGTTGATGATACCGCCACTGAAAACATTCACCCCGCCACTCAGTCCGATACTGCTGAAGGAAGTAGCGTCGGTACTGAACTGGTTGCTGGTGGGGTCAATGGTACGACCAAACTGTTCACCAAAATCAACATTGGCTCTGAGACTTGGCAGGCGGGATTCTTTGGCCTGCTGTTTGGTCAGTGCAGCCGTGCGCACATTTGCCTTCGCCTGGCGAATGGTGATATTATTTTCGTTGGCGTAGTTGATGCAGCGCTCCAGTGTCCAGATTTCCTGTGAAAACAGGCTGCAGGAAACGAGAAGCAGCGACGGCAGCAGAATAGTTCTTAACTTGTATGACATCGGGTTTACAGCAATGTGAAAAGCGCTGCAAGAATACGGGCACTTTAATTGCATGTCTGAAAAAATATATCAAAGGCGGGATTTGACGGATAAACTATCGGTCAACGGGGATTCCCGCTCTGATGAAACGCCGCAGGCATTGTGCATCAATAGTCCAGACGCCAGACATCCACCCCTTCAATAAATGAGGACTTGGCAGGCTTGTACGGTATTTTTTGTCCTTCCTCTGTGATAATCACCGCATCATCACCCTGACGTCCGCTGTACTTCAGCACGGAATAAACGGCATCATACAAGGTACCCTGCACATCGGATTCCGGCTGTTGAGATCCGGCTATTTCCAGCTCCGAACACCCGAAATCTTCCATGCCGAAGGTGAAGGCTCCCCCGTCTCCGGGCCGTCCGAAGTAGATCCAGCAATACAGCGGAAGTATCTGATTATCAGTCATATTCCTGACCGCCGACAGGTATGACTCGCTGGATACAAGCAGGTACTGCGCATTCATATAAACCCCTGCGGAAGCGGTTGAGGCCAGTATGGCTGCCGCCGCTTTGGAGAATGCAATGTGCATGTCTGTTCCGGAGACGCCCTCTCCCACCACAGAAATAACTGCCTGTGCGGTGTGTGCGAGCGCCTGCGTTTCCGCATCCGGCCATCTCCAGGCCAGTCGCGAGGCCGCGCGTATTTCAATATGGTCAACCGGATAGTCCAGCTGGGCGATCATGATAGTTATACGGCCGGAATTGAGGATAATGGTTTTATCAGAGGTGCTGCTGGAGTCTATACGGAGCTTCCAGTCCTGCGTCATGGCGCGCGACAGCTCACCGGCACCGGGCAGTCCGGAGCCTGAGAGCAATACAGTACCGGTAATCACCCGGGATGTGTGGCCGGTCTGGGCGAAAGATGACAAGTGACCGACAGAGAGCAGTAAAATCAGAAGAATGTTAAAGCGCATGTTTTATGATTGATCCGGGTACAGACGAAAAAAGCGCGGGAAAGATCCGCGCTTTTTTCATCCCAATCAAATTTTGACCTGAATAACGACAAAATGGTTACTTCTTGTCTTGCTGGGCGAATACTTTTTTCAGCAGTTCGCTGGTTCTCAGCTTCGGATTGGAGCGTATGTCTTTCTCCTTTGTTTCTACCAGACTGAACATGCCCGCCAGTGCCTTTTTGGTCACGTGGTCGTCGAGCTCCGGATTGGTTTTCTCGACCAGCGGAATTTTGTTGTAGGCTGTTACCGCACTCTTCCAGTACGAACGCGCGTTTACCTTGTCCAGCGATTCCTGAATAACCGGCTTGAACTCGTTGTACAGTTGCTGGTAGGTAGTTTTTTCCAGATAGCGCGTGGCGGCATCCGGGTTGCCCATCAGGATATTCAGGGCATCCTGAAACGACATTTTTGTGATGGCGGAAACGAAAATCGGACCTGCTTTTTTAGCAGCATCTTCGGCAGCGCGGTTCATACGCTCTGTCAGATCGGCTTCCACATTGGAAAAACCGGGTACATTTTTCAGGCGGGAAACAACTTTCTGAGCCTCCTCGGGAACCAGAATTTTGTAAGGGCTTTTGAAATATCCGTCCTGGGCAGACAGGAAACTGACGGCTTCGCTTACACCAACATTAAGCGCCTCTTTGAGGCCTTTCCCGGCATCCTCCTGCGACAATGCGCCGCCTGTAGCTTCGGTTACAACTGTTTTGGCTTTCTTCAGCACATCGCCAATCTGGGCATGGGAAAACTGCGAAACGGCGAGAGCCGCCAGCAGCAAGAGTGATTTTCTGATCATGAGTTGTTTTGTGTTTAAATACTGTACAAATAAACGCAAAAGCCGTCTGACGGTTACATTCCGGCAGACGGCTTAAGGATAGTTTAACAGACAGACGGCTTACCTCGGTCTTGAACCGCGCAATGCGTAGAACAGTATGTAGCCGTAGCAGACGAACATGATGGCCAGAAAGGCAGCCCGGAAATCAAGTCCCAGTCCCGAACGTTCGTAAAGCCAGCCGTAGAAAGGCGGGATCACCGCGCCGCCCAGAATACCCATAATCAGTAATGCCGATCCGGTATTGGTGAAGCGACCCAGATCCTTGATGCCAAGCGGGAATATGGCAGGCCACATGACTGCATTGGAGAAGCCCATGGCGGCCAGACAACCCACTGCGACCGAGCCGGAAGCAAAGTATGATACCACCGAAAGTACAATGCCCAGCACGGCCGAAACAGCCAGCCAGCGCTCCTGGGTTACATGCTTTGGAATCAGTACGATACTGACAAAATAACCGACCAGCAGTCCAATGAGTCCGAAAGTGGTGAAGAACTTGCTCGTATCTTCCGAAAAACCCAGATTTTTACCATAAATAGTGATTACATCGCCAGCCATCACCTCCGCACCAACGTAAGTGAAGATGGCCAGCGCTCCGAGCAGTGTGTGCGGGAACTGGAAAATACTCGTGCGCCCGCGGGAAAGCTCGGTATCGCCATCCGCCTCGTGTGAAGCCTGCGAGGAAATATCAGGAAGCGATGAACGATAAATGACTATACCCACAATGGCCAGAAAGAAGGCCATAATGGAGTAAGGCATCACCACCCGGTTGGCCAGATCGCTCAGCAACTGTGCTTTTGCCTCGGCAGTTATCGCAGCATCCGACAACTGCTTCTGGATGGCATCTGCATTCTTCAGCAGCAGTGTACCAAACAGCAAATTGGCCATGATACCGGCAGCCTTGTTGCAGATACCCATGATACTGATGCGCTTGGCAGCCGATTCAATCGGACCAATCACACTCACATACGGATTGGAAGCCGTCTGAAGCAGTGCCAGTCCGGTACCCAGTACAAACAGTCCGGTGAGAAACATTCCGTAACTGCGCGATTCCGCTGCCGGAATAAAAATAAGCGCGCCGGCCGACATGATGAACAGCCCCAGGGTCATGCCCTTTTTGGTGCCCAGTCGCTCCAGAATCCAGGACGACGGCAGCGCCATGACAAAATAGGCGAAGAAGAAAGCTGTGGCAACGTAATAGGCCTGTTGATCGCTCAGTTCGCACGATTTTTTCAGGAATGGAATCAGGATGCTGTTCAGCCACGTAACAAACCCGAAAACGGCAAA
>CAIYFY010000126.1 GCA_903925535.1 uncultured Bacteroidota bacterium
GTATCAACTATGATCTTTCTGCCGGTAAGTCCGGTATCGCCGTGAGGGCCGCCGATAACAAACTTGCCGGTCGGATTGATAAAGTACTTGGTTTCAGCTGTGAAGAGCCTTGTCAGTTTGGCGGGCAGCTTCTTCTTGACGCGCGGGATAAGGATGCGCTGAATATCGGAAGCTATTTTGGCCAGCATACGCTCATCTTCATCAAAGTCGTCGTGCTGGGTGGAAATGACGATGGTTTCAATCTTTTTTGGGACGTGCTTGTCGGTATATTCAATGGTAACCTGACTTTTGGCATCCGGACGGAGGTATTTCATCTGCTTGCCTTCCTTGCGGATGGCAGCAAGCTCCAGCAGCAGGAGGTGCGCCAGATCGAGCGGGAGCGGCATGAAATTGTCAGTTTCATTGGTAGCATAACCGAACATCATACCCTGATCGCCGGCGCCCTGATCTTCCTCTTTTTTGCCAACATCTACCCCCTGGGCAATATCGGCGCTCTGTTCGTGAATAGCAGAGATAACACCGCAGGACTTGGCGTCGAACTGGTACTCTGCCTTGGTGTATCCAATTCGGGCTACTGCCTGACGGGCAGCTTCCTGGATATCAACGTAGGCAGTGGAGCGAACTTCCCCGGCTACCACAACGAGCCCTGTGGTGACAAGCGTTTCACAGGCCACTTTGGAGTTGGGATCCTGTCGGAGAAATTCATCAAGTATGGCGTCGCTGATCTGGTCGGCTACTTTGTCGGGATGGCCTTCAGAGACTGATTCGGAGGTGAAAAGATATGCCATTAATGGAAAAGGATGTGAAAACGGTTAAAATTGGCATTCGGAATACCGGGGGAATCAGGCTTCTGACTGAAATTCCGGTGGCGGAATGATGCAAATCAGTGCGTTGATATCGGTTTTATTGCCGTTTGTTCCGAATTTTGCGCTGCAAAGGTATGGTTTCCCTGACTATTCATCATAAAAGTGCCTTTCCTTTGCTCAATTTTAACCGCTAAATCCACTTCCTGCCATGGAAATGCTTATAGATATTGCGGCACTCCGCCAAAATTACGCACTGCACACGCTTTCTGAGTCAGATGTTGCTCCGGATCCTTTCGAACAGTTCAGGATTTGGTTCCACGAAGCTGTGAACAGTCAGCTCCCTGAACCCAACGCCTTTATTCTCGCCACTGCGGATGCTGGTGGCAGGCCGGGTGCCCGCACAGTCCTGCTCAAGGAATTCACCATAGACGGTTTCGTTTTTTATACAAACTACGGCAGCCGGAAAGGACAGGAACTGACCGAAAATCCGAATGCTGCCATACTGTTTATGTGGCTGGAACTGCAGCGCCAGGTTCGTATAGAAGGGGTTGTGGAGAAAGTGAGCGCCGCGGAATCGCTGGCGTATTTTCAGAGCCGCCCGCGAGCAAGCCAGATTGGTGCCTGGGCAAGTCAGCAGAGTTCAGTGGTAAACAGCAGGGAAGATATCGAGCGCTGCCAAAAGGAAGTGGAAGCGCGTTTTGACGGTTTCGATGTGCTGCCCTTGCCACCTTTCTGGGGTGGATACAGACTTAAACCCGATCTTTTTGAATACTGGCAAGGACGCGAAAGTCGCCTGCACGACCGCATTGTTTACCGCAGGTCTGACGAGAGCAACTGGGAAATCAGTCGTCTAATGCCCTGAATGATACCACTCCAGCCGTTCATTCCGCTGCAAAAAGATGCCGTGGCCCGAAATGCCGCGTATCTCGCTTCCTGCAGGAAGCGGAACTTCGTACGTCTGCAGTGTGCGGAGATTTTTGTGCAGGATATTGTTTCCGTCGGCGGATATCATCCAGTCGCCCGACAAATCAAACAAGCCGGTCCTGGCCAGTGGATTGCTGCCAAGAGTTCCCGAATACTGGTCGAGCTGGCACAAACCGTTGGCCGGATCGGCAAGTACAACCCGTTCCCCGTTGTCGCGTATGCAGACGGGTGAAAATCCTTTTCTGAAATCGAGATTGAGTGGCCAGCTTTCAAACATGACATTGCCCTCTCTGGTCAGTTTCACAGCTTTGTTAATCAGTTCATCGTATATCCAGAGATTCCCGTCTGCTGCAGTGGTCACGATGCTTACACCATAGTATCCCGCTGCGGAAAATTCCATTCTTCCCATCTCGTTCATAGTACGGTCCAGAAAAACCAGCGTCTGAAAAGCTCTGTACCATACCAGTATCTGCATCGGGTTAACAACGTCAATGGCAGTGATATCGCCCAGTCGTTTATTGACGTAAATGCCGGCCATATTTCCGCTGTTATCGTACTTCTCCACCGAGCCGCTCTCTCTCACCACGTAAGCATTCCCCAGGTGATCGGCTGCTGCCAGCTGGCACGCAAAAGGCAGTGTTCTGATCAGCCGGAGACTGTCGGCTCCGGCCGCCATTGTATCAATCATCATAAAACAGAAGACTGAAGAGAGCAATAGCTTCGACATAACCCGAAATTTTTATTCAAACGCTGCGTAGCCAGA
>CAIYFY010000127.1 GCA_903925535.1 uncultured Bacteroidota bacterium
ACAGGCTTCCGGGAATAGTGCCGAAAAGGAACCGGAAACACAAATTAGTGTTGGTCGCGGGTTTACATTTAGCCGGATTTATACGTTTTTCATTGAATCCAGCACTTTTTTCATACCCTGATCAAAGGACGGACCTGCTATGTCCACGATTAATACTTTTCTAAGTTCGGCAATGGTATTTCCAAGGTTGGCTCTCAGATTCTCAATCAGGTTCATTTCGGCTAGTAACGGAGATGTTGATACTCCATTCTGTCTTGCTTCAATCATGCGCCTTGTTATATCATCCAGTTTTCTTTCAATGTCAGCACTGGCTCTGAAGTGAAATTCATTATCAAAAACACTCTTGTCCAGACTGACCGGTATCCACTTACTCGTGCGATTATTCAAAACAAGTGCGGTATTGAACTCCTTGCTCACCCAGCCCGACATCAGGCTGTTCTGCGATACCATGGATAATACAAAGCGACTTTTATCAAACGCGCTTCGTATAAACGATTCTATATCCTCGCCGGCCCGCATATCCTGTACATCCACCGTGACCTCCACGCCGTTGCTTTCCAGCCAGCCCTTGACCCGCTCCATTTCGGATGAGTCCTTGTGATTATAGGAAATAAAGGCACTGACACTCTGTTTTCCGGGCTTGACAGGAGGGTTTCCCGTATTTCCGGCATCCTCTTTACACTCATCGGCCAGTTCAAGCGCTGCATAGTTAATCTGGTTCTGCGTGCGGGTCCAGTCCTCAAAGCTTATCATACCCATATTGTACTGTCGCTTCAGGCCGCTGAATCGGGCCATCAGAAGGAGTGCCTCGTCGGTACAGTTTTTCAGCAGTTCAAGCGCCTCTTCAGTTTTACTGGTGGCAATCAGTTCCTGTATTTTCTCTTTCATTTCAGTTTGCTTTTGTAAATATCCGGCCGAAATATTTTTCTGCATGCTTTTCAGGCCAGGGGTATCCGGCACGGCAATTACCGTTCCACAAAGATATCAAATATCAGAATAAAAAAGGGGTTGAATCCGAACTGGACCAACCCCGCATCTATGAAGCGTATTAAGAACAGATTACTTGCGGCCCAGGAATGCCTGTACGCCAACACCCAGATAGAAACGGCTGTAGCCATCGCCTATGGTGTAATTCACGACCGGCTCGAAAGCCACGTTCTTGTTGGCAAATACAGAATAGCCAAGGGACAGATTGTACTCGGAGTAGGCGTCGTCCTCTCCGGTTTTGTTGTAAAGCAGTCCCACCTGCGGGAACAGACCCTTCCAGACGTAGTAGCGTACGTAAGGGCCAAACTCCATCTGGGTCTCTTCCGATTCCACATCAATGTTGAAGTTCACGCCAACACCCAGGTTATTGACAGGAAAGTAACCGATGTTGGGTTCAAACTGGAACTGTGACTCGCCGTCTTCAGACTGGAAGTTGATGCCGCCGCCAACCATGACAGCGCCTTTTTCAACCTGCGCACTTGCGCTGACCGAGAATAACATCATGCCCGCGAACACGGCGGCCATCAGAGAGAGTGTGGTGTTTTTCATGCAATACAGTTTTAGTTAGTGAATAGATTCGCAGCAAATCTATATACAAATTTTTCCGGAATTACAGAAATTACCTTTTTGGTACTAAAAAGTTCGAAAATGGTACTCACTCAAATCGCAGCCAGTCAACATAAATTACCGGTTTTGCCCTGTC
>CAIYFY010000128.1 GCA_903925535.1 uncultured Bacteroidota bacterium
AATGTTCCGTTTCCGTTGTTATGCCAGAACTCGTTCGGATGAGACATGGAAGGATCGCTTGTCTCATTGGCGATATACAGGTCAAGATACCCGTCGCCATCGTAATCAGCCCAGTCGGCCGCCTGAGTCGGGTGAAACGTCAGGAGTCCGGCCTCGATGGTGACATCCGTAAAAACACCCTTGCCATCATTTCTGAGCAGCGAGTTCGGATGCGTACCACCAGTGAGCCACCCCCCGCGGAGTATGAGCACGTCCCGGTCGCCGTCATTGTCGTAATCGGCATGAATGGTACCCAGTCCACTCACAATTCCCGTCAGATTGGCCTCCCGTGTACGGTCGGTGAACGTACCGTCACCGTTGTTGTGATAAAAACGGGCCTGATCGCGCAAACCATAGGAGGTTACGAACAAGTCTATATTACCATCGCCGTCAAAATCCTCTGAACACACCCCGCCGGAGATACCCCTCGCATCCACACCTGCCGTGATTGCCACATTGTCAAAATGAATATTTCCGCGCATCCGGAACACCTCCTCCGGCATCCGGAATCTGGGAGGTACTCCGTCGGGCCACTGGCCAATAGCCATATATGCCAGATTCAGCAACCAGATACTTTGTGCATCATCGGGGTATTTGGCCAGAATACGTTTGTAAATTTTGACAGCACTTTCGGGACCCGACTTCATGGAATACTGCCCACCTCCCGAGAGCGGTACAATGCAGGATTCGGCATTGTGCGAGTTGATACAGTTCTGCTGCTCGCCCAGGCGCATGTACGTGAGCGCGAGCAGTTCGTAAATCAGTTTCGACTGATCGTAGAGAGAATCGTTAATCTGCTGCACCACATCGAGGAGTTCCATAGTTGCCATCTCGTTCTGTCCGGCATTCATCAGCTGATCGGCGTACCTGAACTGAAGGCTTATTCTGCCTCCTGAACTGGCTCCCTGATCGAGTTTCTCCTTCAATAGTGCGGCTTTTCGATTATTCAGATTATAACAGTCAAGAGGACTGGCCTTTCTGAAAATACTGTCGAGGATGGCAATCATCCTGTGATGACCATCTGTGGGAGTTACAGGGCGCGAGGTGTCATTTTTACAGGAAACAAAGAGGATGAGTGCCACAAAAGGTGTGGCCAGACTGAGTCCGGGTCGGGTCATGGTAGTAGTGTCCGTTTGAGTTAGAAAATCAACATTTCCGGATACACAGCCATGGATTAACAGTCAAAAACTGCAAAACAGTTGAAAATACCGGGCATATATTCCGTTATTTGCCGCTGAATCATTTTCAACGAACAAAAATACATATTTCTGTGAACAATACACAAACATCTCTCAATCCTTATCTGCTCCCGTTTGCACTGGTCTGCAGCCTGTTCTTCCTGTGGGGCATTGCCAACAGCCTGAACGGCTCGCTTATACGGCATTTTCAGTTTGCGCTTGACCTGAACAGGTTTCAGGCAGGCATCGTGGACTCAGCCTTTTATGCCGGGTATTTCGTAATGGCTATTCCAGCGGGTATTTTCATGCGCAAGTGGGGTTACAAGCGCGGAATACTTGCCGGACTGACTCTGTATGCAGTTGGAGCACTGTTGTTTTATCCGGCTGCCGATTTGCGGGTGTACGGTTTTTTCCTGTTCGCGCTTTTCACCATTGCCAGCGGACTGGCCTTTCTGGAAACTGCCGCCAATCTGTATGTAACTGTGCTGGGCAGCAAGGAAGAGGCTGCCTGGCGGATCAATTTTGCCCAGTCATTCAACGGTATCAGTCTGATTCTCGGACCGGTAATTGGCAGTTTGTTTATTTTTTCAACAAAAGAATACACTCCCGAACTGTTATCGCTTCTGACGCCTGAACAGATTACCGAGGCACGGATTGAAGAAGCTCACTCCGTGCAGGGGCCCTATCTCGCACTGGCGGCCCTTGTTGCTGCAGTAGCTGTGCTGTTTGCACTCACCAAGCTGCCTGAAGTAGGAAGAGAGGAAGAACAGTCGGGCGACTCCGCTGGCATTTTCGGCCTGCTCGGAAAGTACCGCCACCTGACGCTGGGTGTCATCGCCCAGTTTGCCAATGTAGGTGCTCAGGCAACACTCTGGGGGTACTTTGTTGACTTTAAACTCGATTTTGCAGCAGAACAGCACCTGGGTATTGTCCGGACCATTTACCGTTTTACCGACAGTATGACGCCCGAACAGATTGCAGGTTTTCACGCTTCTTTTGCACTGGTGCTCTTTATGCTTGGCCGCTTTCTGGGTACATTCCTGATGAGCCGCATGGATGCCAGAAAAGTATTGTCCTATTATGCCACAGCGGCTATTGTGCTTGTTGCACTGGCTATGGCTACCGGTGGATTTATAGCTGTGCTGTGCATCATGCTCACTTACTTCTGCCAGAGTATCATGTTCCCGACTATTTTTGCCCTTTCAACAAAAGGATTGCCGCCAGCCGAGAGCAAGCTCGCCTCTTCACTGGTAATTATGGCCATTGTGGGTGGTGCAGTGCTGCCTCCTTTAGCCGGTTTACTCTCCCAGGCCAACGGCATGACCATGGCTCTCTGGGTTCCACTGGCCTGTTTCACCTATGTGGGATGGTTTGTCTGGAAAGGCAGTAAATAAAACTGGATAATCAGACCGGGATCGGATGTGCTCTTGAACTACACTCCCGATCCCGGTTTGCTGTCTATTTCCTCATAGTCGGCATACTCGTCCTGTGTGCCAGTATTTTCCCCAAACCGGCGCTGCATACGATCTGCCTGACGAGTACCGGCAGCCTTTAGGAACAGCCAGAGTGTAAAAAACGGGAAGGCAATCACCGCAAAGGCCGCTTCAATGATGGCATGAACAGGACGTGTTTCGAGGGTATCGAGCCAGCTGGTGATCGTACGCGGAAATACCCGCCAGTTCACAATGAGCGCCAGTACCAGCAAAGCCGGTGCTGCCCACCAGAGCAGAAAATACAGGCCCTTCAATACGTAATAGCCTGCAACCAGCAGTAGCGCTGCAAATATCAGGCAGCCAAGCCCTCCTCCCGGAACACGGCCAAACTGCATTCTGTTGTTTTGAATGATCATTTACAAGGTTGTTTCGCCCATAGCGAGCAGCGTACTGAATTCATCAGGGGTGACTGGCATCACCGATATTCGCGGGTTCCTGACCAGCAACAATTGCTGCATGGCAGGATGGGCCTTGATTTCGGCCAGGGTAACATGCCGGCTGAATTTTTTGAGCGGTACCAGATCCACCGCAGACCAGTCGCCCGATTCCGCTGTGGGATCCGGATAGTGCTCCCTGCTCACGCGCGCGATGCCCACCACCGCCAGACCGATATTGGAGTGATAGTAAAGACAGAGATCGCCCGTTTTCATGGCACGCAGGTTGTTGCGGGCCATATAGTTCCGGACTCCGTCCCAACGAGTGGTTCCTTCACTCTCCAGTCGCTCATAACTGTAAACATCAGGCTCCGATTTGACCAGCCAGTAATTCATGCCATTGATTTTAATCGCAAAAATAAGTAGTTGCCAGCAAGAACAAGCCCGTACTCCGGCGCTTTTTTCTAACTTTGCCCGGCTATAACAGCAAAACCGGCAACGTCGTTTGAAACCTGCACTGAATATTATTGTTCCCTGCTATAACCCGCCCCCCGACTGGGAAAGGGCCCTTGCCAGCCGTTTCGCCGGACTGGCAGCCGGTATGGCCCCTTTTACCTCGCATACCGGACTGGTCGTGGTGAATGACGGGTCACCCAAAAATTTCACTGAAAAGAGTGCCGGACTGCTCCGGGAGCTCATTCCGGATGTTGTAGTTGTGGATTATCCCGTTAACCGCGGGAAAGGTTTCGCACTCAGGGAAGGTGTACGGCACTCGTCAGCCGACCTGCATCTGGTTACCGATGCCGACTTCCCCTATACCAACGAGAGTATGATCAGGGTAACAGAAGCACTCATAGCCCGTGGGGGAATTGCCGCAGGCAACAGAGACACCGGTTACTATGCGCATGTACCCCTGTCGCGGCGTATCATATCCCGCGCATTGCGCTGGATGCTCAGAAATGTGCTGAAACAACCTATTGATGACTCTCAGTGCGGGCTGAAGGCCTTTGATAACACAGGTAAAGCGCTTTTTTTACAGACCACCATTGATCGCTTTCTGTTCGACCTCGAGTTCCTGATGATGGCCGGAAACAGCATTACCGTTTCTCCGGTCCCGGTAGAGCTGCGGCCCGGTGTTGTGTTCAGCCCTGTAAACTGGAAAGTACTCGCCACGGAAGGCGGTAATTTCCTGAAATTGCTCCTCAGACAGTACATCCACTAAAGCATTGCAATCTTGAATACGCTGAACCAGATAGAGCATACTTTCCACAACCTTGGTTCTCCCAGAAGAAGTCACACTTTCTGGGGAATGGTGGCTGTGATGATGATGGCCGCAATTCTTCTCTGGGCAAAACACGGCGACTGGCTGAAGCATGCCAATGACTATATGCTGCTCGACTCGCCCGACGCATTCAAGAACTATATGACTTCTGCCTGGCATGTCAAATACGACGCCGGCTATACCCACTACGAGGGGATGAACTATCCATACGGCGAGCATGTCCTGTTCACCGACAACCAGCCTGTTTTCAGTGCAGCCCTGCAATGGTGGAGCCGGCATGTGTCGGATATCAGCGGCCATACTGTCGGACTGATGAACTGGTTTCAGGTTATTTCCATGCTGATCGGTGCCTGTGCCATCTTTTTGCTGCTCAGAAAACTCCACATTCCCGTGTGGTATTCCGGCATTGCCTCGCTGGGCATATTATTCCTCTCCCCGCAGAACAATCGCTTCGATACGCACTTCGGTTTATCCCATACCTGGATACTGCCGTTGCTCCTGCTTCTGCTGTGCCGCTATGAAGAGCGGTTCAGCAGGCGCTACCAGAGTCTGCTGATCGGAATTCTGCTGTTTTTTTCAGCCCAGCTGCACTTTTACAATTTCGGAGTTTCTGCTATTTTTCTCGGGCTTTATACCGCATACCAGATACTGACCGACTTCCGCTGGAAAAATATCGCCAAAAGAACATACCACCTGATTGTCATGGTGGTGCTGCCATTTACCCTCCTCAATCTGTGGGTACACTGGTCCGATTACTGTCCCGACCGGCCAACCAATCCCTGGGGATTCACCCACTATATTGCCTACTGGGAAGGTATCTTTCTGCCTTACGAAAACATGCCGGTTTTCCAGTGGATAGACCGAAACATCATCCATATCCGCAGAATTGATCCCGAATCACAGGCCTATGTGGGTGTTGTTGCATTTGCCTTTACCCTGTGGGTGATTTTCAGGCGCAAATTCCGGATGTTCGATCCAGCCTGGGACGCAGCGGCCTATCACAGGGTGCATAAAAGGTATATGAACGGTGTTTTTGCGGCAGGCTTTGCCCTGGTGCTCATTGGTTGCGGATTCCCGTTTGCCATTCCCGGTATGGAGTGGATGGTGGACTATCTTGGCCCCTTCAGACAATTCCGCGGTCTGGGTCGCTTTACCTGGATATTTTATTACGGTGCAAACCTGCTCGTTTTTTATATTCTCTGGAATAAAAGTTCTCATTACCCGACTGACCAGACATGGAAACAGGAGCTCGATGTGCTGGTTTCAGGTGTCAAAAAGCGACAGTTGCGCGGACTGCACCTGCCCAACACCAGAAAATGGGCTATTGCACTCCTGCCCCTTTTCGTCATGTGCTGGGAAGCACTGATATTCCAGAAGCTCAACAGAATCGAAACGGCACCTTCTCCTGCTCAGCCCGGAACCGCAGCCGCATCTGCCGATCACTGGCTGAACAAGGTTGACTACAGCGGGTTTCAGGCACTGATGCCCCTGCCCTACTACCACGTGGGTTCTGAAAACATCTGGCTTGATATTTATTACCCGCTTTTCAAAAAAACCCAGTACACCGCCTATCAGACCGGCGTGCCCGACATGGGCGTATTTATGAGCCGATCTTCCGTAGGGCGTATGGTCAAATCGGTCCAGTGGTCGCTGCCCCCCTGTGAAACGCCTGCTATCTTTGGAGATCTTTCCGACTTCCGTCCGGTCGCTCTCATGATAGAACCGGCCCGATGGGAGGAAGTACAGAAAAAATATGCCCACCTGGTGTCCAAAGCCAGTACGGTGTATGAGTCGCCGGAGCTCAAGATTATGTCGCTTATGCCCGACAGCGTGCGCGTGTACGCCCGCGAGCGCATGAAAAAAGTGGAATCTGAAGCCTCCGATCCGGATCTTCAGCAGCTTAAAAACGGCTGGCTGTCCGGCAATCTGAACGGAAGGTGGTTCAGGCATGTCAGTTTTGACGAGAACAAGCCTGAAAAACACAATTTTTCCGGTTCATCGGCAACAGCCATTGCTGGTGACACCACCTGGCTGGTGAAAGAAGCAATTCCCAAAGGAGTTTACCACCTGAGTCTCTGGATTAATGTGGCTCAGGATATGGGAATGACCCAGGAACTCAAAATCGTTCAAAACAACATCACCGACGGGCATCAAATCAATTTCAGACATGAGGGGCTGAGGTTTTATATAGAAACCATCGTGGGCGACTGGGCACTGTTTAACGTGGAATTCACGGTTTATGAAGACAATTCAATCACAGGTGCCTACCTCCACAAAAAAGGTGTTTTCACCCCTTTCTGGTATGATGAAGTTCTTGTTAAACCCAACGATGCCGACCTTTACCGGCAGGCTCCTGGTTTTATCATAAAAAATAACCACTGGTTCAGAAGATAAAACAACATGCAACTCCTGATCAAAAACGTCCGTATCAACGACGGACTAACAGAACAGAAACCTGTTGATATACTCATCAAAGATGGTATCATAGCCGGGGTTGCCCCGGATTTGACCGCCGATGCGGAGGTGTGGGACACCGGAGGCGCCTGCGTGTCGCCGGGATGGTTCGATATAGGTGTACAGGTATGTGATCCGGGACACGAACACAGGGAAGATATTCAAAGCGCACTCAATGCTGCAGCAGCGGGCGGTTTCACTGGTATCGCCTGCTTCGCCAATACCAGTCCGGCCATTCACTCCAAATCGGAGGTTTTATATGTCAGGAACAAGGCACAGTTGTGTAACTCGCCGGTCGAACTTCACCCCGTTGGCGCCGTTTCGCAGAATTGCGACGGGAAAGATCTGGCTGAGCTGATAGATATGCATCACGCCGGCGCTGTGGCATTTGCCGATGGCTACCGGGCTGTACAGGATGCAGGGCTGCTGCTCAGGGCGCTGCAATACGCACACGCCTTCGACGGACTCATTATGAACCGACCCCATCATAAAACAGTGGCTGCCGGCGGACAGATGCACGAGGGAATAATGAGTACCTCACTGGGACTCCGGGGAATCCCGGCACTCGCAGAAGAACTGATGGTACAACGCGATATCAGTCTGCTCGAATATTCAGGCGGGCGACTGCATATTCACCTGATTTCAACGGCCAAAAGCGCCGAAATGATCAGAAATGCACGCTCCCGCGGACTGGCAGTAACCTGCTCGGTGGCAGCTGCAAACCTTTGTTTCAGCGATGAAATGATGGCCGACTTCGACAGTAACTGGAAAGTTATGCCGCCACTCCGGGCTGGCTCCGACGTGGAAGCTCTCCGTAATGCAGTCCTGGACGGAACCATTGATCTGATTTGCTCCAACCATACTCCCTGGCATGAAGAGGCCAAAAACCTGGAATTTCCTTACGCTGAATTCGGCATGACCGGCCTTGAGACGGCTTTCTCCCTGTGCCTGGCTCACTCGGATATCCCGGTGGAACTGCTGATAAGAAAATTTGCACTGGCCCCAAGGAATATACTGGGACTTCCCGTTCCCGCAATAAAGAAAGGTGAAAAGGCCAATCTGACTGTTTTTGATCCGGAGGCGACCTGGAAATACACACATACGGAATCCAGATCGGCCAACAGCCCGTTTTTCGGGATGGAAATGAAGGGTAAAGTGCTGGGCATAGTCAACCAGAATCGCACTTTCCGCCAGTAAGAACTAT
>CAIYFY010000129.1 GCA_903925535.1 uncultured Bacteroidota bacterium
AATGACAAAAGGCCCTCAATGAGGGCCTTCTTGCGGACTGGACGGGACTCGAACCCGCGACCTCCGCCGTGACAGGGCGGCATTCTAACCGACTGAACTACCAATCCTTGCGTTTTAAGCGGGGCAAAGATAATATCACCTGATTCAAACCGACAAGTATTTCAGAAAATTTTTTTCAGATTTTTTTTCTAAAATCGTTTCCTGGCGCGAATGAGGCGTATTTCGCACCACTTTGGCCAAATCAATTGACAAGAGGCATTACTATGAGTTAAATCATAGTTACCTTTGCGCCATCAAGATTTAAAATCAAAACATCCTGCTCCGCCATGTCAATGATCTTCATGGATTTTGAAAAGCCCCTGGAAGCTCTTTACGAGCAACTGCAGAAATTGCGCGAGGTGGGGGAAAAAGGCGAACTCGATGTGTCGGACATGGTTCGCGAACTGGAAGGCAAAATCGAGAACAAGCGCAAAGAGATCTATTCCAACCTTACGGGCTGGCAGAAAGTACAGTTGTCGCGCCACCCTGAGCGCCCCTACACGCTGTATTATCTGAACACTATGTGCCGCAAGTTCATCGAACTGCATGGTGACCGCTATGCCGGCGATGACCACGCCATTGTGGGCGGGCTCGCCGATCTTGACGGACAGACAGTCATGGTGATAGGACACCAGAAAGGGGTGAATACCAAAATGCGACAGTACCGCAACTTCGGCATGGCAAACCCGGAGGGATACCGCAAGGCTCTCCGCCTGATGAAAATGGCCGAACGCTTCGGATTCCCGGTTGTCACACTCATTGATACGCCGGGCGCTTTCCCGGGTCTGGAAGCTGAACAGCGCGGACAGGCCGAGGCAATTGCCCGAAATCTGTTCGAGATGGCTCAGCTGCGCGTTCCTGTTCTTTGCTATATAATAGGTGAAGGTGCCTCCGGTGGTGCACTGGGAATTGGCCTGGGCGACAAGGTGTTCATGCTGGAATACACATGGTATTCGGTTATTTCTCCCGAATCCTGCTCTTCTATCCTGTGGCACTCCTGGGATTTCAAGGAACAGGCAGCAGAAGCGCTGAAACTCGACGCAGACAATATGCTGTCCTTCGGCCTGATTGACGGTATTGTAAAGGAGCCACTCGGAGGAGGCCACAATGCGCCCGAACAAATGGCTGCCATACTAAAGGAGCACATCATCAGGGAACTGGCCAAAATTGCGCCTATGGATCCCGATGAAAGAATTATTGCGCGCATTGACAAATATGGCAAAATGGGTCACTATCGCCGCCTTCCGGCAGCAGCACCCGCCAAATAAAATCCGAAACCATGAGTCTGCAGGCATCTCTGCGCGGCACCGGTGTGGCACTGGTCACACCATTCAAAAACGGTCAGGTTGACTGGGAGGCACTTGAACGGGTCATTGAATATGTCATCGAGGGTGGAGTAGAATTTCTGGTAAGTCTTGGCACTACCGGCGAATCCAGCACCACTACCGATGATGAACACCGACAGATTCTCGACTTCTCCATCAAGATAAACAGAGGGCGGCTGCCTTTCGTAGCCGGAATTTTCGGCGGAAACAATACCGCCGCCGTGGTTGAAAAACTCCGATCCTTCAACTTCAATGGTATTGATGCCATTCTTTCCAGCAATCCGGCCTACAACAAACCCGGACAGGAAGGTATCTTTCAGCATTACATGGCACTGGCCGAAGCATCTCCCAGGCCAATTATCATTTATAACGTACCCAGCCGCACGTCTTCCAATATGACGGCAGAGACTACCCTGCGACTGGCTCATGCGAGTGACAAGTTCATCGCGGTCAAGGAAGCTTCCGACGATATCTACCAGATTATGAAAATTATCAAAGGGCGGCCCGAAGGATTCCTCGTGCTGAGTGGCGATGATTTCATGACTTTGCCAGTGATTGCCACTGGTGGCGACGGTGTCATATCAGTTATAGCCAACTGCTCTCCGCGACCGTTCACTGACATGGTGCGCGCTGCCCTCCGCGACGAGATGCCCGAAGCCCGCCAGCTCAATCTGAAACTGCTGGATTTATACAAACAACTGTTCGTGGAAGGAAACCCGGTTGGCATCAAGGCGGCCATGGAAATCAGGGGGCTTTGTACACGGGAAGTCAGGCTGCCTCTTGTTCCCATGACGAATAGTGGTGCAGCCTCTCTCGGAAATCTTCTAGACTGAATAACGTGTCGCTTCAACAAGCTCCTATTTTTGTAGCGCCCTCCGACTTGCACGGAATGGGTGTATTTGCTGGCCGCGACATAGAGGCAGGTGAAATTATTGAAGTGTGCCCTGTGCTGCTGTTCCCGAAATCGCAGCTGCACCATGTCCGACAGACAGTACTGTACGACTACTACTTCGACTGGGGCGAAGATGGCGAATGGTATGCCCTCTGTCTCGGATATGGCTCCCTGTACAATCATTCCTACTCCCCCAACGCCGAATACGGCATGGATTTCGAAAACAAGACGATTGACTTCTATTGCGTGCGCAACGTACGGGCAGGATTTGAAATCTTCATCAACTACAACGGAGATGTGGACAATCAGTCAAAAGTATGGTTTGAAATATAACTGCTGCCCTGTCTGTTAGCAGAAACGGCCGCCCCGAATCATCGGGACGGCCGTTTCTGCTAACCAGGCAGGCAGGGTGATTAAAGTTTAACCACCTTGCCCTCGTGCGCGATAGCGCCCATACGCGCCTGCACAAGATATGTTCCGGCGGGCAGATCACCCAGCTGGATTGTCAGGGAGAAATTTTCTGCCGTTTTCTGATCGGTGATCTGGCGAACAGCCTGTCCAGACTGGCTGATTACCATAATCTCTACCCGACCATTGCGCTCACTGTTAAAGGAAACAACCGTCTGATCGGTAGCAGGGTTGGGTGCACAGGTCATCGGCAGCGCGACGAGCCCGGGGTTATTTGTACCACTGATTACCGCTTCGTAGCAGCCAACATCCGGAATTCCTACGCGGAAAGCGCCGGTGATATCGGTGGCAGGAGCACCGGCGGCCACACCCGCATCAACGGCAGGCGACGTGAGTGTCGGACGATATTCGTTGGCATCCGGATTGGTGAACGACTGGAACGTGCTGTTCAGGTCTTTCGTTGCAGTCAGGTATGTATCCAGCGTGATATCGCTGCTGTGATTACCGCCAAGCGATACGATTGAAGGTGTGCCGGCCTCAATAGCATAGTTGTCGCCATCAGGGTTCTGGAACAGACAGTTCTGTACAATAAACTCCGAGGTCGCCATTTCAGACTCTTCCCACTGTGCAACACCCGAACCGATGGCAGCAATATTATCGGCAAAAGTGCAGTTCACCGCCCTGATACGGCTCACCTGTCCGTCGGAGGCATTGCTGGAAATTGCGCCGCCGGCACCATCGCCGCTGTTGATGTTTTTAGCAAACAATGTATTGGTGATATCACAATCCACGTGGTCGAGATTGAGTGCTGCGCCCTGCGTGGTGACAAAGTTTTCGAGGAAGTAACAGTTGCTGATGACAAGCACGCTGTCGCCGCTGGCCTGTACGGCACCTCCGCGGTCAGCAAAGTTCTGGTAGAATGTAGAACCCTCGATTCTCGTGGCGATATTGCTGTTCACCAGAATACAGCCGCCGGATGTTTCCACATTATTTCCGGTGAAATAGCATCCGCGGACAGTCAGGCTGGTGGTATCATTCTGCGTGAAGATAGCTCCACCAAAGCGAGCCTTGTTTTCAATAAACTGGCAATCATCGAAGGTAGCATGTGCCTTGAATCCATTGCTGATAGCGCCGCCGCCCTGAGTGGCTTCGTTCTCGCGGAATGTACAGCTCCTGAAAACACCGTCGCAACCAATACCATAGTTGGCGATAGCTGCGGCATAAGTACCCCTGTTAGCCTGGAACAATGTGTTGCCCACCACAAACACGGTAGTATCACCATTATAAATGGCGGCTCCTGAACTCGGCGCCACATTGTCCCTGAAGGTACAGTTGGACATAGTGTAATTGGTACGGTTGTTCCAGAAGGTGGCTCCGTAGTCGGTATTGGTATTATCTTCAAAAGTACAGCCCTCAATATTGAAAGAACTGTCGAACTCGCGGCCGTTGCAATAGATAGCTGCTGCATTGGGCGCATAATTGCCTCTGAAAATACTGTTTTTCAGGTTAAAGGTAGCCTGCCAGCCATAAACACCGGCGCCACCAAAACCAGTAGCGGTATCCTGTTCGAACACACAGTTCTCCATAACAGCCAGATCGCCACCATCGCGGTTATCAATATAGATACCGGCGGCATTGGCTGCCTTGTTTTTGCGGAAGATGGTATTTTTCATCGTCCAGGAAGCCTGCCAGCTGAACATGCCGCCAGCGAAGTTGGTTCCTGCGTTATTTCCTTCAATCAGGCAGCTGTCAATGAGCACGTTGGTGGTGCCGCTCGGGTAAAGCGCGCCGCGGTTGGTGGCATTGTTGCGGAGCGTACAGCGCTTGATGGTACCGCCGTTGGTATTGCGCAGGAAGAAAATACCTGACGCTTCAGCCTTGTTGTTTTCGATAACACAGTCTTCTACCACCACACCGTTGGCCAGCGCATCAAGCACTGCAACAGCCGCTCCGGTATCGCCGTAGTTTCCGGCAAGACGGCAGTTGCGCATGGTAGTCTTCCCGAGTATCATGATACCACCGCCACGACGCGTCAGATCAGGGTTGCCACTGCCATTCAGTGTTTGTCCGTTGCGGATGATAAAGCCGTCCACCACGATTCCGGGGTTGGATGCCAGTTCCACGCAGGTGACAACGT
>CAIYFY010000130.1 GCA_903925535.1 uncultured Bacteroidota bacterium
CCTTTTCCTTCGTCGCCCCATTGCAGACCGAGGATAACATCAATTTTGTTCATTGGAACGGTTTAACCTGTGAGCCGCAAAAATATGAAAATGCCGGGGTTCTGCGTTTCATTTTAGCAGTTACCATTTTATCATGTACCTTTGTGCCATGAGTTTCCGGATTATTTGTGCACTCATCCTTCTGGTTCTGCCCCTGACTGGCAAGAGTCAGAGTTCGGGCAATCCTTTTGATTTGTCACATCGTTTGATCCGGTCGGTATCGCCGGCTGCGGGTGATGCTGTGACCAATCCCTTCGATCTGGTTCCTCACCGGATTCCCGGCGCCGGTGTTGCCATGGCGCGCAATGAGACAGTGCGGATAAATCCCTTTGCTGTGTTGCCGCGCGGTGGTGGCATGTCTGGCAGCGGTCTTTTCACTGTTTTGCTGGTCGTACTGGCCTTCCTGACATTTTCCGTGGCTGCCAACCGCACTGCCGTTGGCAAATCCTGGCGAGCTTTTCTGAACGACAACGCGCTGAACGTTGCCCAGCGAGAAGCATCGGGCCTGGTGGGGAGTACACCTTATTATATGTTGTTCATGAATTATCTGGCCAATGCCGGTGTGTTCATATTCCTGATGACGCGGGCATTCCAGGGGGAGAAGTTCAACAACCTGAAGTTCCTTCTGATTTGTATTCTGGGCGTATCCATACTGATGCTCGGGAAGCAGTTGCTGGTCAATATTGTCAGTTTTCTGTTTTCGGTCCCGGATGAAGCGCGCAGGTACAACTTTCTGACCGTGATTTTTGACTGTGTGCTCGGATTGTTCCTTGCGCCCTTCAACCTCATGATTGCTTTCACTGTACAAGGTGATTATCAGATACTTATGGCTTTCTGGATGGTCGGCTTGCTGTTGATTTTCTATGGTTATCGCACACTCAGAGCGCTCGCCATCGGAAGCAAATTTTTGGGTAGTACCCCTTTTCACTTTTTATTGTACCTTTGTGCCGTTGAAATTATGCCGCTGGTGATTCTGGCCAAACTGGCATTGCTTCAGACGAACTGATTAATCGCTGAATGACCGCTTCCTTAATACCAACGGAATAACTGCCGGTTCGTACCGGTCCTTCACCCAAACTCTGATTAATAATTCACAAACAGTTTTATCCCGAATGTCTGCATCAGCTGCACCCCTTCAGGAAACTGCTCCCCTAAGAGTCCACAATATCCTGATATCTCAGGCTAGGCCAGCGGTTACCGTTGCTTACGAGGACCTCGAGCGCAAATATGGTGTACGTATTGATTTCGAGCCCTTTGTCACGCTTGAGGGGTTGACGGAAAAGGAGTACCGCAAAAACCGCGTGTACCCCAACGACTTTACGGCCATTGTTTTCACCAGCCGCCATGCGGTTGATCATTTTTTCAGGCTGTGCGGCGAGATGCGCATCAAAATGTCGGAGGATACCAAGTATTTCTGCGCCACAGAGGCTATCGCCAATTACCTGCAGAAATTCATCATGTTCCGGAAAAGGAAGGTCTTTAATGGCAACAAATCCATTCTGGAACTGAAGTCCTATATCCTGCGGAACAAGGAAGAAAAATTCTTCCTGCCCTGTAATGAACTTGGCAATCCGGAAATTACCCGGTTTTTCGCAGAACTCAAGGTG
Source organism: uncultured Bacteroidota bacterium (assembly GCA_903925535.1). GTDB lineage: Bacteria > Bacteroidota > Bacteroidia > Chitinophagales > Saprospiraceae > M3007. The sequence goes on from CAIYFY010000130.1 coordinate 1,647, forward strand.
ACTATTCAGGAAGCCGTCATGTACCGCAACGTGAATAATGACCTTCTGCACCTGAAGGATGTAAAGTTCGATATCATCGCCTTTTTCTCGGCTAATGAAATCAAGTCCCTGTTCGAGCAATTCCCTGACTTCAAGCAGGAAGACCGCCGCATTTGCGTGTTCGGAACAGCTGCCCTCAAAGCGGTAACCGAGCGCGGAATGGAGGTAAATATACAGGCCGGAACACCCGAGGCCCCCTCCATCGCCGTTGCACTGGAGAACTATCTGAAAGTTTCCAATAAAGTCTGACGATAATCATCTTCAGGTTTGCTTTGAAAATCTGATTTGATAATTATTTTTGCCGGCCCTGTGTCTCATAATGAACACAGGGCCGGCTCTTTTATTTCAATTAAAAATATTGTCAGATGAGCAAACTCAAACACATCAAGCGCAACTCCAAATCCGACGACAAAGAGGATAACCGCAAATTCATGACGGTTCTGGCTGTTTCCACCGTACTGCTCATGGTACTCATGTATTTCCTTTTTGCACGCTAACGGATTTTCAGCACAGCGGTTATGCGTCGGTACCTTCGAAGAGATTTTCTTAAACTGGCCGGCCTCGCTGCACTGATGCCCGAGTTTCCCGGTTTCCATATGCACGCTTCCTCTACCAGGGAAAAGCGAACACTCGTCTTGCCCAAACGGCTGAAAGCCGGCGACAGGGTGGCGCTGATCGCTCCCGGCAGTCCGCCATCAGACGAAAAACTCGCCATGGCTCTGTCCAACCTGACCTCCCTCGGCTTTCAGGTCAGAGAAGGCGTCCACCTGCGCAAAAAAAACGGGTATCTCGCCGGTACCGACGCCGACCGTTTGTCTGACCTTCATCAAGCCTTTGCTGATCCGGATACAGATGCCGTATGGTGCGTGCGGGGCGGTTACGGCTGCGCCCGTTTGCTCCCCGACGTAAATTTCAACATCATCAGAGACAATCCGAAGGTGTTTATCGGTTACAGCGATATCACCGCCCTGCATATCGCTATTCATCAGCAAACCGGACTGGCTACTTTCCACGGACCTGTCGCAGTGTCCGACCTCCCGCTTTTTACGGCAAACAACCTCCGTACGGTTGTTATGGACGGAGTGGCTCCTCACCGGATTCAGGGGGTGCCCGACGCACTGAATCCTCCGCACTACCAGCCGTTTACCATCGCTCCGGGCAGGGCGGAGGGCATACTGACAGGAGGAAATCTGGCGCTGCTCGCTGCACTTGCCGGCACGCCCTTCGCTCCCGTATTCAAGGACAAAATCGTTTTCATAGAGGACGTGGGTGAAAAACCATACCGCATAGACCGCATGATTACCCAACTCCTGCAGGCGACAGATCTCAGGAAGGCCGCCGGGATTGTCCTCGGTATTTTTGACGACTGTGAACCCGACTCCGGAAGCCCGTCGCTCACCCTCAGGGAAACACTCGGCCTGTGCCTGGGAAATCTGGGAATTCCGGTGTTTTACGGACTGCCTTTCGGCCATATCCAGGGCCAGTGCACACTGCCCTATGGCGTAAAAGCAGTGCTTGACGCTGATGCTTTCAGCCTCCTTCTGCCCGATTCTGCTGTTTCATCCGGCTAATTATTGGCAAACGAACTGTTTTTAACGAAACAGTTTCAAAATGTGCTTTACTTTGCATTCGAGCAAGACTTGAATCAATCAATCATGAGTAAAGCAAAACTGACTACAATTGTCCTCCTCGCCGTATTGCTGACCGGAGGAACCCTGCATGCACAACTGAAATATGGCTTTAAAACCGGATTGAATCTGGCAACGGTCAAGGGCCCTTCGGAGCTCGATGATGCGGGCGCTTCGCTGGAAAGCTGGAAAAATGTGGTAGGTTTCCACATCGGCCTCACGCTGTCTCACAAGTTCACCGACAATTTCGGTGCCAGGGGCGAGTTCCTTTACTCCAAACGCGGTGGTCAATATACTTTTGACGGCCAGTCGTACCGGTTTTTCAATTACGACGGAGGCTCTTCTTACGCCACCGGCCGCTCCAAATACCTGCTCAACATCAACAACTCCTATCTGGATATCCCGCTTACTGTATATGCCAGGGCGGGCAGTTTCGAGTTTTCGGCCGGAGGATACGTCGGCTTCATGGTGCAGTCAGTCGGTGAAGGTGCTCTGCAATTCTCGCAGGGAGTTTCCGAGAATAACCTCACCATCAACGATACAGAATTCTTTCTGGATTATAATTACCGGACCGACAAGCCCGGTGAAGCTGTGGAGGGCACCGAAACACAGATTGTTCGCGTGGACAACCGGAATCTGGAACTGCCCAAAACTATCGGCGCCTATTTCGATTACCCTGACGACAAAGGCACCTTTTTCAACAGCCTCGACTACGGTCTGATTGGTGGTGTCTCTTTCTATATGAGCAGCGCACTTTACCTGAGTGCGCGTGTTCAGTACGGACTGGCGGATATCTCCAATAATGACGCTGATATTGCAAAAGCACGCACTGGCGATTCAAAATCTCTGATTCTGCAAAATGACAGGGATCAGAATTTCGTTATTCAGGCTTCTGTCGGATTCAGCTTCTGACATAACTTTCAAAGACGCAACCAATGACGCCGAACAAAAACTTCCAGTATCAGCTTTTATTCATCGCGGTACTTTTCTGGGGTTCCTGCACCAAGGTAAACCTTGACAATGCCGAACTGGGTGATCGCACCGCCGATTATGCCTTTCCGCTTTTCAGTACCGAGATTAAACTCAAGGATCTGCTGGTCAATCTGCTCAACGATACGCTGAGCGGAGACACCATTTTCGTTAATCCCGATAACAGCGTGACGCTTTTCTATTCAGGTGATGTGGCTGAAAAAAAAGCTTCCGATATCTTCGGCTTCCTGCAGGTCGGCATATTCCCCATGGGTGATTCTGTTATCACGACGGTAATTCCGGGTCCTACAGGCGTGGGTGTGCGCGTGGTGGATTTGAAGGCCGGAACCCTGTATTTTTCTCTGATTAATACCCTGCAGGATACCGTTACCGGCTATTTTGACCTGCCGCAGATGACTAAAAACGGTGTGCCGTTCCGTACGTCTTCTTTCACCGTGGCGCCGGGCAAGTCCTGGAACTCGGGTGTGATAGACGTGGCGGATCATCGCCTGAACATGAACAATAATCAGCTCTCGTTCAGATACTTTGCCTATACGCCCAACGGAAACCGTGTGAAAGTACCCAATCTGTCGGGTTTTGACGTGGGGGTAGCCTTCTCCAACCTGAAGTTCAGCTATCTGGAAGGAAACTGGGGCAATCAGGAGTATCAGCTCACCCGCGATACCATCGAAATTGATATCAACCAGACCAATCTGAAGGGTGATGTAAGGGTAACCAATCCCAAAGTAACCATGCGTATTCTGAACTCATGGGGATTCCCGACGCGGGGTGTCATCAAGTACCTGAGCTTCATCGGTCAGAATGGCGAGGAAATACCGCTCAACAGTACTGTTTTTCAGCAGTCGCCCAACGGCAGCAAGTATGTTGACTTTGCGTACCCGCTGTGGAGCGCCGGAGAGATCGGACAAACCAAATATACCGATATCAATCTCGACGATACCAATTCAAATATTGCTGATATCTTCAACAGCCAACCTACCCGCCTGATTTACGAGGTGGATGGAATCAGCAACGCCAACTCCGATCCCGATGTGATTGGATTCCTGACGGATGAAAGCGCCATACGCCTGCAAATCAGGGTGGAACTGCTTCTGGAGGGGTCAGTCCGCAACTTCGGTGCCGAACAGACAGTTCCTCTGGATTTTTCCGGCATGAACAGTCTTGACTCTGCCGGTATCGAGTCTGTCGAGTTCAAGCTGGTAACTGAAAACGGCACTCCGGTGGATATTGACGGACAAATTTATTTCAGGGATGAAACCGGAGTTGCGGTGGACTCGCTGTTTGAACGCGGACAAAGCAAAATAATGACTTCTGCTCCGGTAAGCAATGGCGTGGCAACTGATCAGACGCGTACCGAGAACTTCATCTCCATGAATGCTGCCCGCTTCGACCATATCAGACAGACAGCCCGGTCTGCATTCATGAAAATATTCTTCACCACGGCTGAGAATGGTCAGGTTCCCGTGCGATTCCTCGCAGAGGATGCCACCACGCTTAAAATGGGTATCAGGGTGAAAAAGAGAAGTGAGTAAAATCGCCCGATATCAATAACCAACAGGATAAAAGAGTTAAAATGTCAGATAATTGCCTGAAAAAGGGGATCCTTCGCGCTGTAACCGTGTTGCTCAGCTCCCCGATAGCATTCCCGGTTTTTGCACAGCAGGAGTTGCTGCTGCATTCCTCACCGGAAATATGGCACAGCAATGCCACCAATCCGGCCTTCTTCCCGGAGGAAAAGAAATTTGTGCTCGGACTGCCCGGTCAGGCACTCGATGCATCGCACTCCGGCAATATCACCTATGGCGATGTTTTTGTGAAGAATGGAGACAAGACACTGGTGGACTTCGGTGGAATTATTGACAAGCTGGATCCTTCGAACAAAGTACAGTTCGACCAGCGCGTTGAAACGGTCTCGCTGGGTGTAAGGCTCCCCTTCCAGCTTGCACTTCAGGCTGGTCATGCCATGCGTTTCAGCGGTGCAGCCGTGTACCCCCAATCGCTCCCGCAACTGCTCTGGAACGGAAATGGCCCATATATCGGGGAAGAGCTCGCCATTGCACCGTCGGCCAGTCTGGCCAGATTCAACGAGTGGAGCCTGGGCTTGTCGCGGAAAATAGGTCCGGTAAATGTGGGTGCACGTGTCAAATATCTGACGGGCACCAATGCTTTGTCAACCGATCCGGCGCACGCAAGCGCTTCCGTTTACACTTCGCCGGATATTTATCAGCTGACCCTGAATACCGATTACGGTTTCTATTCCTCGAGTATCATCACAGCCTTTGATACATCAGGTTACGGATTCAATCTGCAGTTTGCCGATTTCAAATCGGTTGCCTTCACCCAAAATACGGGTGTGGCATTCGATCTGGGCCTGCACGCCAAAATTGGTGAACGATTTTCCTTTGATGCCTCCGTGCTTGATATCGGAGGGAAAATAACCTGGGACACCGATTCCGATTATTACATCAGTCAGGGAGCCTATACATACGAAGGGCAGGTGTTTCCCGGAGTTGATATTGTCAACGGCGGCGATAACCTGAATTTCGAGACAAAACTGGACTCACTGAATGATATTTTCAAATTCAGCCGGACGGATGCTTCTTTTGAAACAGCATTACCCCTGCGCGCCTATGCGGGCGTGAACTTTGACCTCACGAAGAAACTTGTACTCGGCGTTTCAGGCTTTTTGTCTGACCGGCCGGGAACAGACAATGATACTTATGCACTGGGTGCCAGTGCCCGTTATCAGATCATAAAGCCGCTTGCCGTGGCTGCCATGGTGAGTATTAACCAGCGAAATGCTGCCAACCTGGGCCTGCAGATCTTCCTGAAACCCGGGCCGGTACAACTGTACTTTACTTCCGACAATTTACTGAGCGCGTTCAATCCGGAGAATAATCCTGCGGTCAATTTCCGTTTCGGAGCTGCCCTCGCTCTGTAGTTTATTTATTAACCATCTTAACGTCCCTCACATTATGTCTATGCACAATCGTATCCTCCTGGCTGTTAACGTCGTAGCTGCCACATGCGCAGTTGCGTTCCTCACCTCGTCGTTTACAGGAAATAATCAGCAGGGGAAAGCGCCGGACCAGCGCGTAAGGTCTATCAACATGAACAAAACATTCACCCTGTGCGGTGAACGCTTCCCGACAGCGACAAACCAGGATGTCCGCCAGCGTCTGGATGCCGAGATTCTGAAAAATGTTTACTCGCACTCCAGTACCATTCTGTATGTGGAACGCGCCAATGCCTATTTCCCGATTATCGAACCGATTCTGAAGGAGGAGGGTGTGCCGTCTGACCTGAAGTATCTGGCTGTGGCGGAGAGCGGACTGGCTCCGGTTACCTCCTCTGCCGATGCACGCGGGGTATGGCAATTTATGAAGGCAACTGCCGGCAGTTTCAATCTGGAGGTCAACGAAGACGTGGATGAGCGTTACCACGTGGAAAAAGCCACCCGCGCCGCATGTAAATACCTGAAAAAAGAAAAACAGAAACTGGGATCGTGGGTACTGGCTATGGCTGCCTATAACGGAGGCTCTTCCCGTATTTCCGAGCAAATGGCCAGTCAGCGCGCCAAATCATTCTTCGACCTCAATCTGATGGCCGACGAAACCATGAGGTATCCTTTCCGGATTATGGCCATCAAGGAGGTGATGGAAAATCTGGAGGAATATGACTATGAAATTGATCAGGACCACCTGTATGAGCCAATCACAGACTATCAGTTGGTCGAGGTGAGCGGGCCAGTGGCAAGCTGGGGTGCCTTTGCTGAAGAGCATGGTGTGACTTACCGCCAGCTCAAAGTGTACAATCCATGGCTGGTAAGCGGAAAACTTGCCAACAAGGAGGGTAAAACCTACACAATCAAACTTCCTGCGGAATAATAACGATGGGCAAATCCGGTTCTATTTTTCTGGTGAACCTGCTGTTCGCTGTAACAGTATCTCGTGCGCAACATTTCAGCGTCCAGATAGCTGCGTACAGCGAACAGCAACCGCCCGCTTTCTTCGAGGAGCGCGGCATAACCAGCTACTCCGAAAGACGCGATATTTCGGGTGTTTTCTGGTACTCGGCTGGCGAATATGCCACCCGGGAAGAAGCAGAAACGATACAACAGGACATAAAAACCAAGGGTTTTCCTTATGCCAGTGTGATTGACCTCGAAGAGCAGCGACTGCTATCCGGGGTTGACTGCCCGGTCATCCGGGATGGTGTGGTGTTCATTCAGGCTCCTCTGACAGATACTTCCAGACACGTCATTTATTTTGATTTCGGCTCGTCAGGCCTTACCACCTCTTCCAGGGCCGTACTGGATGCGGTTTGTCAGAAAATGAAGAACAACAAACAACTGGTACTCCGCATCGCCGGTTACACGGACGGGGTGGGCGATGGAAGAGCCAACCTGGAACTGTCGGCTACCAGAAGCAGGGAGGCTCGCAATTATTTGATTTATAAAGGTATAAGAGCCGACAGGATGTTTATGGAGGTATTCGGCGAGGCCGATCCGGCTGCACCCAATGCAGAAGATGACGGTTCCGATCTTGGCAAGGGAAGAGACCTGCCCGGGAACAGAAAATGGAACCGGCGGGTTACGCTTCAGCTGGAACTTCCAGCCGGTAAATAATAACAGTATGTTTTTCTGAGAACAGTTTAAACTATTTACAACTAATTACTGTTTGCACGGTTTAATAGTGCATAAGTTAACATTACAGTCCAAGCATCAATCGGGGGGCAATGGCGATCTACTCCATACGGGATCTGGAAAAACTCACAGGCATCAAAGCGCATACCATCAGGATGTGGGAGCAGCGCTATGGCATTGTTGCGCCTGCCCGTACGCCCACCAATATACGCTATTATACCGACGACCATCTCCGGCATCTTTTTAATGTTGCTATTCTGAATCGGAACGGAGTCAAAATCAGCAAACTGGCTAAAATGTCTCCAGATGAAGTCGCCGACATGAGCGCCGAGCTCACTCAGGCACGCGGTGATAACAACAGCCAGATCGAGGCGCTCACGCTCGCCATGATTGATCTCGATGAGTCGGCTTTCGAGGTGGTTTACAGCACTTATGTCAAGGATCGGGGCTTTGAACAGGCCATGATGGAGCTGATTTATCCTTTCCTGGATAAACTTCAGCTGCTGTGGTTCACCAGTACGGTCAATCCGGTGCAGGAAAAGTTCATTATACACCTTATCCGTAACAAGATTATCAGCGCTATTGACCAGCTGCCGACCGTGTCCGCGAAATCCGGACGCCCCACTGTCTTTATTTATGCTGCAGAAACCGAGCCGCAAGAGCTTCCTTTCTTGTATCTGCAATACCTGATAAGAGCACGGCGTATCCGGGGTATTTATCTGGGCAACAGCGTATCGTTAAGTGAGCTGCGCGAAATCTGTCAGAAAGTGCATCCCGACTACGTTTATACAATCCTGCAGGAGCCCATCCCGCGACAGACGATACAGGGATATATTGACCAGGCATCACAATGCATAGGAGATGGCAAGCTGCTGCTCACCGGCGCGCAACTCTTTATCAGTCCG
>CAIYFY010000131.1 GCA_903925535.1 uncultured Bacteroidota bacterium
CGTGGCAGTATTCCTTGTCGGATTCTATTACGTGCTCCGCAAGGGAGCTTTTGAATGGGACAAGTAAACCATCCATTAACCGCTAAAAGAACAAAAACAGATCTATGAGCGCACCAACGATCAGTAAAGCAGAAGTGCTGGAAGGTTACATGGGGGAGGGCTATCAGCTCACTACCGTCGAAAAGGTACTCGGTATGGCCAGAGCCAACTCTATATGGCCGCTTCCGTTTGCCACTTCCTGCTGTGGTATTGAATTTATGGCGACAATGGGAGCCAACTACGACCTGGCCCGTTTCGGTATGGAACGCCTCTCGTTCTCACCCCGCCAGGCCGATCTGCTGATGGTCATGGGTACTATTTCCAAGAAAATGGGGCCTATTCTCAAACAGGTTTATACACAGATGGCCGAGCCCAAATGGGTACTCTCGGTGGGTGCCTGCGCCTGCTCGGGTGGTATCTTCGACACATATTCGGTCCTGCAGGGTATAGACAAGGTCATTCCGGTGGATGTATATGTACCCGGATGCCCGCCACGCCCGGAACAGATTATTGACGGTGTACTGAAAATTCAGGAGCTCGTCAAACACGAAACCATGCGTCGCCGCTACTCTCCCGAATATCAGCATCTGCTCGACAAATACCAGATCGGCGGCTAAATCAATCGAAATACAGTCATGTACGAACTCATTCTCGAGCGAATCGAACAGAAAATGCCCGGCGCCGTTGTCTCTCACGACATCGCGCTCGATGGTATTGTCAATATACATACCACCCGCGAACAGGTGTGGAAACTGCTGCAGCTGCTCCGCGACGATGAACAGCTCGGTTTCAACTTCCTGACCAGTTTGTGCGGTATTCACTATCCGGATAACGCCGGACAGGAACTGGGGATTGTTTATCATCTCCATAACTGGATAAAGAATATCCGTATCCGGGTCAAGTTTTTCTTCCCCTCAGAGGATGCAAACGTACCGACTGTCACCGATTTGTGGGCTACTGCCAACTGGATGGAACGCCAGGAGTATGATTTCTTCGGAATCGTGTTCACGGGTCACCCCGATTTGCGCCGTATCCTGAATGTAGACGACCTGGGAGCCTTCCCCATGCGCAAGGAGTACAAACTGGAAGACGGAACCCGTACCGACAAAGACGATCGCTTCTTTGGTCGCGACGGCCATTACGGACAGTCCTTCGAAACGAGATTAATTGACTAATTCAGGCTGCAATGCAAGTCCAATCATATTTCTCTTCCCTCGATAATCTGGACGGGGAACTCGCCACCCTTAACCTGGGTCCGACGCACCCAGCTACCCATGGTATCTTCCAGAACGTCCTGAAAATGGACGGTGAAAAAATCGTCAGCGCCGAGCCGACTATCGGTTATATCCACCGCGCCTTCGAAAAGCTCGCCGAACGCAGGCCCTATAACCAGATCACTCCTATCACTGATCGCCTGAACTACTGCTCTTCCCCTATCAATAATATGGGATGGCACATGACGGTCGAAAAGCTGATCAACTGTGAAATTCCAAAGCGCGCCCAGTACATGCGCGTGATTATCATGGAACTCTCCCGTATTGCTGACCACCTGGTTTGCAATGCGGTAATTGGTGTGGACACCGGTGCGCTCACCGGATTCACCTATATGTTCCAGGAGCGTGAGCGTATCTATGAAATGTTCGAAGAGGTGTGCGGTGCACGTCTGACCACCAATATTGGCCGCATCGGCGGCATGGAACGAGATTTTACTCCCGCTTTCCACGCCAAATTGCGCGATTTTCTGAACGGCTTCCCGGCCAGGTTCGAGGAGTTCAACAGCATGCTCGAGCGCAACCGTATCTTTATGGATCGCTGTATTGGCGCCGGACCAATCTCTGCTGAACGCGCCATGGAATATGGCTTTACCGGAGCCAATCTGCGCGCTGCCGGTGTTGATTACGATATCCGCGTAATGAATCCCTACAGCAGTTACGAAGATTTCGACTTTATCGTACCCGTCGGAACACAGGGCGATACCTACGACCGCTTTATGGTGCGTCAGGAAGAAATTCGCCAGAGTCTCCGCATTATACACCAGGCTTACGACAACCTGCCTGAAGGTCCCTATCACGCGGACGTACCAGCTTTC
>CAIYFY010000132.1 GCA_903925535.1 uncultured Bacteroidota bacterium
ACCCCTTCGAATCGGAAAAGTGAAAGTGCTTGTGACCGGTGCGGCCGGTTAGTACAGATTTTACATTTTATTTTAATCCAACTCTCACTGCTTCATTGACTTCACATGTTTGGTCTCTTCAGAAAAAAAACGTCGCGTGCCGATTACGGCGCTCTCGGCGTGGATATGCACAGCCATATCCTCCCGGGTATTGACGATGGCGCTCCCGACGTGGAGACCAGCCTGCAACTGATACGAAGCCTGCTCGATATGGGGTACAGGCAGTTTATCACCACGCCGCATATCTACCCTGAAATTCACCCCAATAACCGCGACACGATTACGCATGCGCTTGCGACCCTGCGCACAGCCCTGCGCGAGGCCGGTATGGATGTGCAGGTGGACGCCGCAGCGGAATATATGATTGACGATGCTTTCGACAGCACCCTGCAGCAGGGCAACCTGCTCACGCTGCCGGGAAACCGGGTGCTGGTGGAAATGTCCACCATGTCGGTGCCGCCCAATCTGGATCAGTCGTTATTTCAGTTGCAACTCGATGGATATCAGCCCGTTATTGCACACCCCGAGCGGTACCTGTTTGTGGGAAAATCACGCACCCGCTTCCACGACTGGCACGACCGCGGGTACGAACTGCAGATCAACCTGCTCTCTGTGACCGGATACTACAGCCCGGTAGTGAAAGAAAACGCCCTGTATTTACTCAAAAATAACCTCGTGCACTTCGCCGGCACGGATGCCCACCACCACCGCCACACCGAATTGCTCGGAATGGCCCTGAAAGACCCGAATATGCAGCGCTGCCTCGAACAGGCGCAGTGGCTGAACAGTACGCTCGCCTGATATGGAAAACGCCCGACATCACATTCTGCTCACCGGTGGCGCCGGCTTTATCGGCTCGCATATAGCTGATGCGCTGGTGGAACGCCCGGACGTGGCGCAGGTGCGTATTCTCGACAACCTCGCCACGGGGTACCTGGACAATATTCGCCATCTGCTCGATCACCCGAAAGTGACCTTTACGGAAGGCGATATCCGGGATCTTGATACCTGCCTGGCTGCCGCAGAGGGCATGACGCACATCTGTCACCAGGCTGCCCTTGGCAGTGTGCCGCGGTCTATTCAGGACCCGCTCACCACCAACGCAGTGAATATCACAGGTGCCCTGCATGTGTTTGAAGCAGCCCGGCATAATGGTATCCGGCGCGTGGTATTTGCCGCCTCTTCTTCCACGTATGGCGATCACCCCGGACTGCCCAAAGTGGAAGACCGGATCGGAAAACCGCTCTCACCGTATGCAGTGACCAAACTGGTGAATGAACTATATGCAGATGTATATGCGCGCTTATACGGACTGGAAGTTATCGGACTGCGGTATTTCAATATTTTTGGCCCCCGACAAAGCCCAAACGGCCCGTATGCGGCCGCTATACCCCTGTTTATTCAGGCGTTCAAAAACAACCAGAGCCCGGTGATTAATGGCGATGGCACTTTCAGCCGCGATTTTACCTTTGTGGAAAATGCCGTGCAGGCCAATATACTGGCACTTTTCACGGAGAATAGTGATGCGGTGAATCAGATATACAACATTGCCTGCGGATATGCCACCAGCCTGAACGAGATGGTTGCCCATCTGCGGGATATATCAGGTAACCCGGTGCAGGCGGTGCATGGCCCGACCAGGGTAGGAGATATTCCGCACTCGCTGGCGGATATCTCCAAAGCGCGTACGAACCTCACCTATGAACCGGCTATACTTTTTCAAGACGGCCTGCGGAAGACCTGGGGCTGGTGGAACAAAAATGAAGAATAGCACGATATTTTCGCCAGTTACGCTATATTTGCCCCGATGAATAGAATAGCACCACTGTTACTCCTTTATGTGTTACTGAGTTCTGCGGCTTGCGTCACGCACAAGCAACTTGTCATTTTTCCCTCGGAATCAACGGTTTTTAACAGCCCCGAACAATTGTTGAACGCCGTGGAGTTGCGGATTCAGCCAGATGATTTGCTGCATATCACCGTACAGAGTTTCGATACTGAAGCAGCAGCCCCATTTAATCCTGGTCAACAAAATGGAGTTGGGGGTGGGCAGTTTGCTTTACAACAGGGACAATTGGGGGGAGGAGGTTTTAATGGTTCTGAGTTGTTCTCCGGATTCTTTGTTGACAGAGAAGGTTTTATCAATTTCCCTGTGCTCGGCAGGCTGAAAGTTGAAGGTCTTACACTCTCGGAGACGGAGCAACTCATATCTGACAAAGTA
>CAIYFY010000133.1 GCA_903925535.1 uncultured Bacteroidota bacterium
GGTATTTTGGGAACGCTGCCTGATGACGATGTTATTGCCTATTCGGCCCAGTACGTCAGCGCGCATTTTATCAGACCATGCAGTGAGGTGACTATTAATTCACCCGAACAAAACTACGTTATTCTTCAGGCACCTGATACCAAACAGCAGATTACTGTTTCGGAGTATGACCTGAATGAAACGTTATTCAAACTGGTCAGGACGCAGTACAGAAGGAAAAACGGCGACGGTGCCTGGATTACGCTGGAAGAGCGATATAATCCGAACTGGGTCGGGTTTGACAACCTCCCCAATCCCAAGCCTCCCGTTCTACAGGATAATTTCACGCAGTTTTTCTGGGAAACTGCCGGTCAGCCTGATGGCAATTACGAGATACGCGCTGTGGCTGAATGCAGCGGTGACGCTGCTGATAAACCCGGCATTTCCAGGGTCGTGGATATCCGCATTGACCGACAGCCTCCTTCGATAGTAAGTATGGAGCCTTTCGACGGTGTCTTTAATACCGGAGATGAAATTTCTTTCACTTTTGACAAGCTGATTAATACCAGCAAGTTTCTGCCACCATTTTTCAACAGTCTGGGTAAAATTGATTTGTTTGATGCTACAACCAACCAGTATATAGCATCCAAGGTCACTGCCTATGAGAATAAAATCTATATCACCCCTGAAATTCAGAACAAGTTCATAGAAAACAAGCTTATCAGGGTTGAACTTAAAAATCTGGAGGACATGGCCGGAAACAGTACTGGCCCACAACCCATGAAATGGCTCAATAAAGTCCCCGAATTCTATGTCAACCGAAACGAACTGGCCTGGCTCACCGATTCGGTGGGCATGACCAAGCGAATGGAGAATACCAAAACAATTCAGGTCAATATCCACAACAGCGGCGGCTATCCGGTGCCTTTTGAAATCAGGGATTACCCCGACTGGGTACATGTGGTACCGAATACCGGTACGCTGGCACCCAACGAGATTCGCGCCATCAGTTTCACTGCCGACTCCACACTGGCGTTCGGATACTGGCAGGACTCGGTCACGCTTCGCACCCTGACGGGCGTGGCACCCCCGCTGGCCTTTATGGGTGGCGACGAGCGCATTCCCCTGGGTGTGCGCGTGGTGTGCAGTCCGCCCGCGTGGGCGCTCGACCCGGGCCAGTTCGAAGGCAGCATGAATCTGGTGCTGAAGCTTAATGTACAGGGGACAATCTCCACGGATGAGGAGGATATTGTCGGCGCATTCATTGACGGGCAGTTGCGCGGCCGCGCGAACGTGCAGTATGTACCGCAGGTGAGTTATCCCGGCAATAATGTATATCTCGCATACCTCACAGTCTATGGCTCGGCTGCCGACCTGAACAAACCTGTCAGTCTGCAAATTTGGGATGCCTCCGCCTGCCTGCTTTACGGTACAGTAGCTGAAAGCTATGGCTTCATCCCTGATGGTATCAATGGCGACGCCAATGCGCCCGCCACGGCCACGACCAACAGTATGGTGCTCCGGCAAATACCGGTCACGCCGGGCTGGAACTGGATTTCATTTAATCTGGCATTCCCCAACCCGGCTATCAATCCGGCACTCAGCAGCCTGAAATATCCTGCCAACGACCTGGTGAAGAGTCAGACGCAGTTTGCCAATTATTTCGGATCAGCCTGGGTGGGCTCTCTCACCACCCTCGATAACCGGAAGATGTACCAGTACCGGGCCGACAGAGCTGATACCATTCAAATGCTCGGACTTTGTCTCCCGGATACCATGTCGGTATATGTGAAAACAGGCTGGAACTGGATCGGATACCTTCCGTCTTTCTCGCTGCCCGTGAACAGCGCCCTGTCTAAACTCCGTACGGATGGTGTGATACAGGCCGGTGACCTGATCAAGAGCAGAACAGGGTTCGCCCAGTATATCGTCAACCCGGTTTATACAGGCTGGCTGGGCAATCTGGAGTATATGATGCCCCCGTATGGTTACCAGCTCAAACTGACCAGATCGGGTGTTGCAGGCGCCAAATTGACTTATCCGCCTCAGGGCCTGATCGGAGACGGCAGCCATGCTGCAAACCGGGGCGGTAATATGCCGGCATTCTGGACGGTGGATCCGTCGCAGTATGAAAGCAGCGCCACACTCATTGGTATGCTCGGAGTGAACGGAAACAACCTGACAGGTGCCTCCATGGAACTGGGTGCATTTGTAGGTGATGAGGTGCGCGGCTCGGCACAGGCCATGTTCGTGGAGCCGCTGAACAGCTATCTGTTTTTCCTGACCTATTACTCCAACAACAACGGCGATCCGATCAGTTTCAAACTGTATGACAGTGATAACGGCCTGATACGCGAACTCGCTCAGACCATGTTCTTCACGGCTGATAACCATCAGGGCAGCATGGACATTCCTTTCCCGTTCTCGTATAGTGGACTATCGGGCACAGAAGATGTGCTCTCCGATGGTTTGAGTCTTGATGTCAGGCCCAATCCGTTCAGCCAGTCCACCGAAATCCGCTTTGCCCTGAAACAGGCATCGCCGGCGTACATCACAGTGACTGATCTGAACGGAAAAACAGTGTCGTTTTTCGAGGGTTACGGACAGGAGGGTATGAATGCTATCGAATGGAAAGGTACATCTTACAGCGGAGTTCCGTTACAGCCAGGTGTCTATTTCGTCAAGTTGAAAACGGATGCCGGAATGGCTATCCGCAAAGTAATGATTCAGCGATAGGCTGGCAAATCCGTCTTTTCACTGCGAAATTTTCAAATCATGACACAACACACCTCTCTATACGAGGCCATGTGTACACGGGCGATCTGCTGGTCGCCTGGTACATGGCTCATTGGTATTATACTGGTCTTCGCGACGGGTTACCTGCGTGCGGAACAACCCGTGACACCTCCCAACTGGACGGTTGATCCGGGAGCCTATCAGTTCAACATGAGTATTATCGCCCGGGTACAGTACCTGGGTGTACCCACCAACGCATCCGGCAATATTGTCGGGGTGTTTGTGGGCAATGAACTCCGCGGGGTAGCCACCCCGGTGGATGTCTCGGGGAATATGTTCTATTTCGTCACGGTCTATTCCAATGTGGCGAGTGGCGAAAACCTGAAGTTCAAAGTGTATTACCAGCCCAATGACGCGGTTTATACTTCCACGCAGTCGCTGCCTTTTACCACCAATGCACTGGTGGGCGATATCCCGTCGCCGTACTGGATCATGGTTGACAATACATCGGATCTGCCGCCTCAACTGACCACCATTCCCAACGACACCACACTGGTGGGGATACCGTTCGAGACGATAAATCTGGCAACTTATCTGGTTAGTGACGACGGAGATCCGGTCACTTACTCTGCGGTTGCCGGCGCCAATCTGTCGGCTTCCATCAGTGGTTCTATTCTTACAGTTACTCCGGTGTCGGGTACCTGGACGGGCACGGATACGGTGCGGGTGATTGCCACGGAGCAGACCTCCAACATGAAAAGTGCAGCAGTTACACCGAAATTTACGGTGAATACTTTCTACGCTGCGCCTGTTCTGAATACCATTCCTTCACAGAGCCGGAATACGGGGCAACAGTTCACGGACTACGATCTCGATAACTCGCTGGTGTTCTCCGGATCGTGCCGGGCCTTCGACTATTATGTCACGCCTTTCAGCGGTACAACTGCCAATCCGGGCTGGACAGCCCCGCCACCGGGCTCCGGTCCGATGACGGTGATAGCCCGGCCTCTGTTCGATGATATACAGCTTGCAGGATCGGGTGCCGAACTGGCTGCCTTCCGGGGCAGTACGCTTATCGGCAAGGCTGGCCCGTCCGGTACAGCACCCAATATTACCTATACACTCACGCTGGCCAATCTGGGTACGGGGAACATTACTTTCAAATTTTATGATGCTGCCCGGCAGTATCTCTACACCCTGCCAACCAGCCTGGCCTTTGTGTCAGGTGGCTCGGCCGGAACATCCGGCTCGCCGTATCTCGTGCAGTTTTGTCCACTTACGCCCACCATCAACCCGGCCGGAGTAGTCAGTATTGCTATCAATGACAACGACTGGCTGGGTACCCTTCCGGTGAACTATATGGTCTGGGATTGTCCGTATCCCAACCTGAATTCGCGTCGCGACACAGCTACGGCCAGTTATACGCGTTTTTATAGCCCCAACCCGGCGTTTACTTCCGCATCTGCCGTGAATTTTCAGGAAAATACCTGTCTGGAACTGTATGATGCCCAGTCTTACGATCCAAATTTTTCCGAAGGCAGCGGATTGACCTATTCCATTGCAGGTGGAGCCGACCAGTCGAAATTCAGCATAAACGCCACCACGGGAAAGCTCGGCTGGAACAGCTTTACACCTGATTTTGAGTTGCCGGGGGATGCCGACGCCAATAACGTGTATGAGGTGACCCTCCGTGTCACCAATACGAACAACCTGACAGCTGATCTCAATCTGCTGGTCACTATTACCAACAATTCGGTGGAGAACTTTGCCCCAACCATCAACGGGGGTGCCACACAGACCTGCCTGACTACTTCCACCCTGCTAACTGCCACCGGAGGGGGTACCTACCTGTGGAGTACGGCACAAACCACGGCAAGTATAGCGGTTACGATTGCAGGCACTTACACTGTGACGGTGACCAATGCCGTGTTGTGCACCGGTGTGGCCAGTATTACAGTCAACCAGTCGCCCACCGTCAGTCTGGCGGGATCCTCGTCCCTCGTCTGTATCGGCGATCAGATCAGTCTGCTGTCTTCACCATCCGGCGGAACGGCACCCTACACCTTCTCCTGGACAGGCCCCGATGCCTTCATTTCCAGCCAGGAAGATCCGGCTCCGTTTGCGGCATCAGCCAGCAAGGCCGGCAGTTACCAGGTGGTGGTAACCGACAGCAAGGGCTGTACTGCCAGTGGTTCCCGGTCGGTGGTTTTCCGTTCAGAGGCAAAGGCTGCCCTCTCACTTACGGCGAGCTCTCCCGTGTGTGCGGGTGCGCCCGTGACCCTGACGGTGACACCAACGGGGGGTACCACACCTTATGTTTATTCATGGTCAGGTCCGAACAGTTTCAGTTCAACAGTACAGAACCCGCCCGCTTTTTCGGCGGTGGCGGCATCGGCTGGCACTTACGGGGTCACAGTAACCACCCAGGGCGGCTGCGTGTCAACCACTTCCGGTGCTGTTGTGGTAAACAGTAGTCCGGCAGTGACGGTTTCCGGCGCTACGCCTGTATGTCAGGGCAGTAACATCGTACTCGGTTCTTCCACTTCAGGTGGTACAGCGCCCTATTCCTATTTGTGGAGCGGACCCAACAGTTTTACCTCCACCAGTGCCACCCCGATACCGTTTGCAGCAACCAGTGCTGCATCGGGTACCTATACCGTTACTGTAACCGATGCCAATGGTTGTACAGCTGCCAGTACCAGGGTGATTCAGGTTTCCACCACCAA
>CAIYFY010000134.1 GCA_903925535.1 uncultured Bacteroidota bacterium
AACAACAACTGGCAACACTCAGTATGCCATGGCTGCCTAATTCAAGCGAGTTAGAAAGCCTTTGTGCCGCGTGAGGGCTACGCTCAGCGTCCCCTCTTAGCCTTGATGCCTGCTACACAGGCCGCCGCGCATCATCAAAAAAGCAGGATTGCCTGAGGGGATGTCCCGACCCGATGGTGAAATAAAGGGAATAAGGCCCGGACTGGTTGGTCGCTGAACCTGCCCCGGGCACGAAAATCCAATCAGCGAATAAGCATGTAGAAAGCGTTACGACGCTTTGTCCGGACGCGAGTTCGACTCTCGCCAGCTCCACGTACGGTTCGTGCCGATCAGGTTCATATCTTTCATTTTCAACAATGAATGTTCTGTTTTTTAATCAAACAGAACGATATGATCCTCATCGGCACTTTTTTTTTCAAAAAACCTCTCCTGCCAGTTTCAGGACAAGACCTGTTTGCTTGTTTGACAATCGCAGCTTATGTCATAAGCTTCATAGACACTTTCCAGCAAGCCGGGTCCTGGTGCGGTGTGTACCCGAAATGCGGTGCCTCTGATCAGACAAGTAATTTCATTTGTTTCCATGAGCTTTACTAGTTTTCTGTGTAAAATCTGCGCAAAACATCTGCGTGACATCTGCGCGAAAAACCATTTACTCGTCCCGGCTGTCCATGATAATCGTGACGGGGCCGTCGTTTACGAGGCTCACCTTCATATCAGCTCCGAATTCGCCGGTTTGCACCTGAATGCCGGTTTCGGCGCTCAGCATGGCCACAAATTTTTCGTACAGCGGAATGGCCTGTTCCGGTCGCGCGGCGCGAATAAAGGAGGGTCTGTTTCCCTTTTTTGTACTGGCGTACAGGGTGAACTGACTTACCACGAGCAACTCTCCGCCCACGTCCTGTACCGACAGGTTCATCAGTCCGGCCTCGTCGGAGAATATGCGCATGCTGCCTGTTTTTTTGCACAGCCATTCGGCATCTGCTTCGGTATCGGCCGGCTCGATGCCGAGCAGGATCAGCAGTCCTGTGCCAATAGATGATTTTACCTGGCCGTCAATCGTGACGGATGCTGCCGAAACCCGTTGAATTACTGCTCTCATGGTGAAATAACAGGGCTTTTGACGGAAAAATACCGACTTTTGCCGCGATTGTGAAATTGATCACCGCAAAACTATTCAAATCATGTCTATCGTAAAAGAGTTCAACGATTACCGCTCCCGCATGAACGACCGTCTGATGGCGGAAGACAATAAAGTCATCAAGCGATTCTGGAGTCTCGACAACCAGACGTACCAGGAGGGCGCCCTCGATGTGAAAACCAAGGAAATGCTCGGACTGGTAGCCTCCATGGTGTTGCGCTGCGACGATTGTATCAAGTATCACCTCGGCAAATGCCACGAACTGGAGGTCACCACTGAGCAGATTTTTGAAATTTTCGCCGTGGCCAATATGGTGGGCGGCTCTATCTGTATTCCGCACACCCGCCGTGCCGTGGAGTACTGGGATGCGCTGCAGGCAGAAGGAAACGGATAACTGTAGCCAAAGCGTTAATCATTGTCAAATAATGGTGAAAAAACGGAGCAACAGTTATATCTTTGCTTCATGCGGCGTATTGCAGCCATATCATTGCTGGTAGTCTTTTTGACTTCCAACACCGAGTTTCACGAACTGATGAAACTGGGTGCTTTCGTGTCGCATTACGCAGAGCACAAAGTCGAAGATCCCGGACTGTCGCTGTCCGAATTCATCCGTATCCATTACGAGGGCGAGGTCAAGTACGACGAGGACTACGGCAGGGATATGCAACTGCCGTTCAAGACGGCCGACTGCGTATCGCTCACGGCACCGTGTACCTTGCCGGTTGCTTCCCTTCCCGCGCTGCACCATCCGTTGCCTGCAGTGAAATGTGCGCGCAACTTCTTTGCCCGTACGGTCCGCTCGCTTTCCGGTTGTACCGATATATGGGAACCTCCCAAGTCAGCATAGAAATTACTGAATGATTGCCGGCATGTCCGGCCTTTTCCGAATTCATTCGCAGTCATAAGTGTGGTTGCGCGTCGGCCCCTGTGTGCCGTTGCGCAACCGCGCCCGACTGTTTATATACCCGAAGCTATGCTCGACAGAATAATTAACTTCTCTGTTCAAAACAAGCTCATAATCGGCCTTTTCACGATGTTTC
This sequence comes from uncultured Bacteroidota bacterium, assembly GCA_903925535.1. GTDB lineage: Bacteria > Bacteroidota > Bacteroidia > Chitinophagales > Saprospiraceae > M3007. The sequence goes on from CAIYFY010000134.1 coordinate 2,179, forward strand.
TCGTGGGATATGGCGCTTATGAGGTTACCCGGCTGCCTATTGATGCCGTACCTGATATTACCAATAACCAGGTGCAGGTCATCACGGTGACTCCTTCTCTGGGCGCTCCCGATGTGGAACGCCTCATCACTTTCCCGATCGAACAGGCCAACTCCAATATTCCCGGTCTGAAGGAAATACGCAGTTTCAGCCGGTTCGGTCTCTCGCTGGTAACGGTTGTTTTCCACGATGATGTGGATATTTACTGGGCGCGACAGCAGATCAGCGAGCGCCTGCAGCAGGTGCAGGCCGATATCCCGGATGGTATCGGTCAGCCCTCCATGGCGCCAGTTACCACCGGTCTCGGTGAAATTTTTCAGTATGTGGTGCGTGCCAAACCCGGCTATGAAGACAAATACTCGCTCATGGAGCTGCGCACCATTCAGGACTGGATTGTGCGGCGCCAGTTGCTCGGAACCCCGGGCGTGGCCGATGTTTCCACGTTTGGCGGTATGCTGAAGCAGTACGAGGTGTCGGTTAGTCCCGACAAACTCAAGGCGCAGAACCTGACCATCAGCGATGTGTTCAGCGCCCTGGAGAAAAACAATCAGAACACGGGCGGCGCCTACATCGAAAAAGGCCCCACAGTGCTGTATATCCGCAGCGAGGGCCTCGTGGGCGGTATGGCCGATCTGGAAAATATCGTGTTGCGCAGTGAGCCGGGCCATGCGCCCGTGCGCATACGCGACGTGGCTACAGTGGGTACCGGGTCAGCCACCCGCTACGGCGCAGTGTGTTACAATGACCAGGGCGAGGTGCCCGGTGCCATCGTCATGATGCTGAAGGGAGAAAATTCCTCTGATGTCATCAAAAAAGTGAAGGAGAAAATTGCGGCCATCCAGAAGACCTTGCCGGAGGGGGTAGTCATCGAGGCATTCCTCGACAGAACCAAGATGGTGAACAACGCCATTTCCACCGTGGAAACCAACCTGCTGGAAGGCGCGCTGATTGTAGTTTTGGTGCTGGTCTTCTTTTTGGGAAATGTTCGCTCCGGACTGATTGTGGCCTCGGTAATTCCGCTTTCCATGCTGTTTGCAGTCATTCTGATGAACTACTTCGGGGTGGGCGGCAACCTGATGAGTCTGGGTGCCATTGACTTTGGTCTTATTGTTGACGGGGCAGTTATTGTGGTGGAAGCCATCATGCACCAGATAACCCACAGCAAGCACTTCAAGGAGGTGAATCGCCTTTCGCAGCGTCAGATGGATGAAGAGGTGCATCACGCATCGTCGAGAATCATGAATGCAGCCGTATTTGGCCAGATTATCATACTCATCGTGTATCTGCCCATCCTGTCGCTCGAGGGAATTGAGGGGAAGATGTTCAAGCCCATGGCTCAAACGGTCAGTTTTGCCATTCTGGGGGCCTTTATACTTTCGCTTACCTATGTGCCGATGATGAGTGCACTTTTCATTAACCGGCATATTTCACACAAAAAAACACTCAGCGACAAGTTGATGGAACGTCTGGAGCGCTGGTATCAGCATATCCTGGAGCGTATCCTGAATTTCCCCAAAATGGTCATCGGCGTATCGGTGGCCCTGCTCGCCATTTCGCTGTACATCCTGTCAACCCTCGGCGGCGAGTTCATCCCCGAACTGGAAGAGGGCGACTTTGCCGTGGATACGCGGGTGCTGACCGGCAGCAACCTCACCACCACGATTGAGGCCACGCAAAAGACGGCTGGTACCCTGCTGAAAAATTTCCCCGAAGTGGAAAAGGTGGTCACCAAAATCGGCAGCGGGGAAATTCCGACTGACCCCATGCCGATTGAGGCGAGCGACATGATGGTTATTCTGAAGGACAAGAAAGAATGGACTTCCGCAAAAACTTTCGACGAGCTGGCGGAAAAAATGAGCGCCAAAATAGCGGAGATACCGGGGGTAACTGCCGGTTTCCAGTTTCCGGTGCAGATGCGTTTCAATGAGCTCATGACCGGCGCCCGTCAGGATGTGGTCTGTAAAATTTTCGGTGAAAATCTGGATACGCTGGCTTTATATGCCCAAAAACTGGGCGATTTGTCCAGAACAGTAGAGGGTGCCACCGAATTCTATGTAGAGGCGGTGAACGGTATGCCGCAGGTGGTTATCCGCTACAACCGGGATGCCATGGCGCAGTACGGACTCGATGTGGAAACCGTCAACAATACGGTGAATGCCGCATTTGCCGGTGCGGTGGCCGGGAAAGTATTCGAGGGTGAACGTCGCTTCGATCTTGTCGTGCGTGTACAGGGCGAGGCCCGGCGCACACTGAGGGATGTACAAAATCTGCCCGTTGCCACTGCCGGCGGTGCACAGATACCACTCAGTCAGGTGGCCTCGGTGGAGGAAATCGAAGGCCCCGGCCAGATTCAGCGGGAAGATACCAAGCGCCGCATTGTAGTCGGCTTCAACGTGCGCGGCCGCGATGTGCAGAGCATCGTAAGCGAACTGCAGCAGAAAGTGGAGCGTGAAATCAAGTTGCCTCCCGGCTACTACGTCACCTACGGCGGAGCTTTCGAGAACCTGCAGGCCGCCAAAGAGCGACTGACGGTGGCAGTGCCGGTGGCGTTACTGCTTATTTTCCTGATGCTGTACTTTGCGTTCGGGTCTGTCAGGCAAGGCATCCTGATTTACTCTGCCATTCCGCTATCAGCTATCGGAGGCATTGTAGCCCTCTGGATGCGCGGTATGGCGTTCAGTATTTCCGCTGGCGTGGGCTTCATTGCACTCTTTGGCGTGGCGGTGCTGAATGGTATCGTGCTCATTTCGGAGTTCAACCGCCTGAAAAAGGAGGGCTGGGATGATCTGCGCCGCATCGCTGTGATGGGCACGAAAATCAGGCTCCGTTCCGTACTGATGACCGCCCTGGCGCCATCACTCGGATTCATCCCCATGGCGTTCAGTATGGGTGCCGGGGCTGAAGTGCAGCGTCCGCTGGCCACAGTGGTCATCGGCGGCATTGTTTCTGCTACCCTGCTGACCCTGTTTGTGTTGCCGCTGCTCTATGTTTACTTCAATTCGCCGATTGAGAAGCCGCACAAAAAGCGGAAACACAAAACCCACACAACGGTTATTTTGCTGGTACTCGCCGCTTTGACGCAACTTGGAGCCCAGGAGCGGATCAGCTTTGAAAAGGCTGTCAATACGGCCTGGGAGAATAACCCGGAGGTCCGTTCGGCGCAACTGAACGCACAGTATTACGAAGCGCTGAAGGGCAGCTGGAGGGATATCGCCAAAACAGACTTCAACATAGAACTCGGACAGTTTAACAGTTATCAGTTCGACAATAAACTGGGCGTTTATCAGGGATTTGCAGCGCCGGGTGTTCATAAAAACCAGCGCCGGGTGCTCACCGAGAACCACCTTGCTGCCGAGGCGGGTACCCGGGAAACCCTTCGCCGCCTGCGTACAGAGGTGGCCTCGCTCTACTACGAATACCTGTTCCTGCAGGAAAAACAGCGGGAGTTTCAGCGGGCCGACAGTATTTTCGGACTGTTTGAAGAGCGGGCTGCACTCCGGTTCCGGCAGGGGGAACAGAATATGCTGGAACTGAACAGCGCACAACTGCAGCACCGGCAGGCGAGTCAGCAGCTTTTTCTGGTTCAGAGGGATGCCGAGCGGGTTTTGTGGCAATTCAATACCCTGCTCAATGCCGGAATGGATTATGTGCCCGCACCGGAATCGCCCGTACTGCCGGCCGGCCTGCTGATGCCCGCAGATACAGCAAAACTGTCTTTTATGCCTTCCCTGGAGATTCGCAGGCGACAGCTGGCCTCGGCACAGTGGCAGAAAGAGCTTGAAAAAGCCAGAAATCGCCCCGAATTTACGGTCGGGATCACCAACCAGAGTGTGATCGGCTTTCAGGTGGTGAACAGTCAGGATCGCTATTTTGACGGAACACACCGGTTCTGGTATCTGGGTGGCGGCATCTCGGCACCTCTGTTTACCAAAGCGCAGCGCGCGCGCGTGGCTGCATGGGATGTAGAAATCAGGAAACAGCAGAATGATCTTGACTGGGCACAGAAACAGGTCACTTCGGAGTTTGAAATAGCCCGCCGTGCCGTTATGACCGCCCGCGAAAGTCTTGAGTTTTACGAAAAACAGGCACTTCCCACCTCACGGAGTATCATTCAGGCTGCCGATGCACAGCTGGCTGCCGGAGAAATTGATTACCTGCAGTGGACGGCACTCATCCGGCAGAGTCTGGAAACCGCACAGCAGTATCTGGAAACCAAAAACAACTATCACCAGGCTGTCATACGCCTTCAACAATTCGATCGTCAATGAAATACCTGATTTGCACCATAGCCGTCCTGTCTTTCCTTGCCTGCGGCGGCAAACAGACGGACCAACAGTCTGCTGAAACGGAAACTCCCCCCGAAACGCATGTATTGCTGTCGAAGGAACAGTTACAAAATGCGAAAGTGGAAACCGGCATGGCCGAAAAGGGTGATATTTCCTCCACCCTCCGGCTGAGCGGCACCATAGACGTGCCCCCGCAGAACATGATCAGTGTGAGCTTCCCGCTGGGTGGCTACCTGAAGTCCACCAGACTCCTCCCGGGCATGCGCGTGCGCAAGGGAGAGGTGCTGGCCGTGATGGAGGACGCCCAGTTTATCCAGCTGCAGCAGGAATACTTGCTCACAAAATCGAAACTGACCCTGACAGAGGCGGAGTTTCAGCGCCAGCAAACCCTGAATGCCGGAAAGGCGGCCAGCGACAAGGTGCTGCAACAGGCCAAAAGCGAGTTTGAGACCCAGCGAATCACACAGCGCGCCCTCGCTGAAAAGCTCCGGCTCATCGGACTGGATCCGGAAAAGCTGTCGGAAGAAAATTTATCGCGCACGGTGAACGTTTATTCTCCCATCAGCGGTTACGTGGCCAAGGTGGATGTCAATATCGGGAAATACACGGCCCCGACAGACGTGCTCTTCGAACTGGTTAATCCGGAAGACATACACCTGAACCTCACCGCCTTTGAAAAAGACGTGCAGCAGCTGGCCATCGGACAACCGGTGAAAGCCTGGACGAACGACAATCCGGAGAAGAAATATTCGGCCTCCATTATTCTGGTCGGAAAAAATCTGGATGAAAACCGTTCGGCAGAGGTACACTGTCACTTCGACCGATACGATGAGAAGCTGCTGCCGGGCATGTACATGAACGCGGAGGTGTCGGTGAAATCGCAGAACGCGTGGATTGTACCCGATGCTGCTGTGGTGCGCTGGCAGAATAAACACTATATCTTCATTGAAAACGGAGAAGGCGTGTTCGAAATGGCCGAGGTTGCTCCGGGAATAGCACAGGAAGGAAAAATTCAGATTACGCCTGTTGTGGATATTGCCGGAAAAAAAATAGCCCTGACCAATGCCTACACGCTGCTGATGAAACTGAAAAATCAGGCTGAAGAATAAGATTGAATTACCTGAACCAGATAAAACGCATATCCGGAATTGCCTGGAACGCCCTGAGAGCCTTTGTGCGCCGCAGGCCTGACACTGCCTTTTTCCTGGCGGTGCTCGGCCTGTTGTGGCTGCTGTGCCTGCCCCGACCGCTGTTCAACGAGCCGCTGTCTGTGGTGGTGGAAGACCGGAACGGCGAACTGCTCGGCGCCCGTATTGCTGCCGACGGACAATGGCGATTCCCGGAGGTGGATTCGCTGCCTGAAAAGTATGCCGCCTGCGTGGTGGCCTTTGAGGATCGCCGCTTCTACTGGCATCCCGGCGTTGATCCGGTGAGTCTGGTGCGCGCCCTGTGGCAGAACCTGACTGGTGGCCGGGTGGTGAGCGGAGGAAGTACGCTCACCATGCAGGTTATCCGGATGGTTCGCGGCAATCCGGGCCGCACTGTCCCGGAGAAACTTGTCGAGATGTTCATGGCCACCCGGCTGGAACTCACCCGTTCCAAAGAACATATTCTTGCTCTGTACGCTTCACACGCGCCGTTCGGGGGCAACGTCGTGGGTATAGAAGCTGCATCGTGGCGGTACTACGGCAAGCGACCGGCCCTGCTCAGCTGGGCCGAAGCGGCTACCCTCGCGGTGTTGCCGAACAGTCCGGCCATCATACACCCCGGCCGGAACCGGGATGCACTGCTCGCCAAGCGGAACCGTCTGCTCGACCGCCTGCGCGCGTCGGGTGCCATCAGTGAAGATCAGTGCTTCTATGCCAAAGAGGAACCGCTGCCGGAAGCCCCCCTGCCGCTGCCCCAACTGGCCCCGCACCTGCTCGACCGGATGGCACAGACTGAAAATGCCGGCGGGAAGGCCCGTTTCAGAACCTGTATTGACCGGCAAATGCAGGAAAAAGTGAATGAAATTCTGGTGCGACGGCAGGAGAACTACCGGGGGAACGGGGTGTATAACCTGGCAGCAGTCATTCTCGATGTACCCACCGGTGAAGTGCTGGCATATGCGGGAAATGTACCGGGCTGCGGAAAGGAGCACAGTGAATCGGTGGATGTCATCCGGGCGCCCCGGAGCACGGGCAGTATCCTGAAACCCTACCTGTACGCGCTCGCGCTCGAGAGCGGCGATATCCTCCCGTCGAGTCTGCTGAAGGACGTGCCCACACAGCTGGGGCAATACCGTCCCGAGAACTACTACGAAACCAACGATGGTGCCGTACCTGCCCGAAGAGCGCTGATCCGCTCCCTGAACGTCCCTTTTGTACTGCTTTTGCAGGATTACGGCCTGGAAAAATTTCATTACAACCTGCATCGGCTCGGGCTCTCCACCCTGAGCAAACCGCCGGATTACTACGGCTTGTCGCTCATCCTGGGCGGTGCAGAGGCCAACTTGCTGGATATCACCAACACGTATGCCTGCATGGGTCGGTCGCTGGGTGCCTTTTACGACCGCGACGGGCGCTATGCTGCCGACGACTTCAGAAAACCCCTGTTTTTGTATCAGTCGCCCGTTAAAAAGGGCAGGAAATCCCTGACAGAGCACAGCGATCTGCTGTCTGCCGGATCAATCTGGTTTGCGTTCGAGGCGATGCGGGAAGTGGAGCGGCCGAACAGCTCGGGAGAGTGGGAGATGTTCCGCGCCGGACAACCGGTGGCCTGGAAAACGGGTACCAGTTTCGGTTTTCGCGATGCGTGGGCAGCCGGCGTGACTCCGCAGTATGCCGTGGGCGTATGGGTAGGCAACGCCGACGGAGAGGGAAGACCCGGCCTCATTGGTGTTGAATTTGCGGCCCCTGTTCTGTTCGAGATATTCGACCGGCTCTCTGCGGATACGCGCTGGTTCGATCCGCCCTATGATGACATGAAGCAGGTTCCGGTGTGCCGTAAAAGCGGTATGCTGGCAGGCCCGTACTGCGAGTCCGATACCACCTGGATACCAGAGAGCGGTACCGGCTCCGGCGTTTGCACCTATCACCAGTTGCTCCACCTGGATGCCTCCGGGCGGTGGCAGGTGAGCAGCGACTGCGAGTCACCGGCACAGATGCAGCATGTACCGTGGTTTGTATTGCCTCCCGAGGAGGAGTTTTATTTCAGGAGCAAGAATCCGTGGTACGAAACACCGCCGCCGTTCCGCCCCGATTGTGCAGATGCACGGCAGGCACCCGGTTCGGTGCCCATGCAGCTCTTGTATCCCAAAAACTTCACCCGGATATATGTGCCGGTTGATCTGGACGGGAAGCTGGGCAGTACCATATTTCAGGCGGCGCACCGGGATTCAGGCATGGAAATCTTCTGGCATCTGGACGGAGTGTATCTGGGCAGCACAAAAGTATTTCACCAGATGTCGCTGCAGCCGGCTGTGGGGACACACCGGCTTGCGCTGGTTGACCGCGATGGGTTCAGGATTGAAAGAACATTTGATATTGTGGGCAAGGGGCGGTAATTCAGGTCTTTATACTTCTGGAAATGGCCCGAATAGCATTTAAACAACAAAAAAACCGGTGATTCGTTTTTTTGTTTCAGCACGGCTGCAATACATTTGGCCGGTTATTCAAATCCACACAACAAGTTTTCATGAAGGATAGCGCAAAAACGCACGACGGTTACCTGAAATACGAGCTGAAGAATTTTGAAAAGATGCCGGTCAAGATCTGGGAGGATTCCCTGGAGGCATCACGGCACGTGGCGCGCTCAATCGCGCTCGCTATCCGGCAGAAGCAGCAGGACGGTGAAAAGATTGTACTCGGTCTGGCAACAGGAAGTACGCCTATCAAAGTGTATGAGGAACTGGTCCGTATGCACAAGGAAGAAGGACTGAGTTTCAAAAATGTGATCACTTTCAACCTCGACGAATATTACCCCATGCAGCGTACGGCCCGGCAGAGCTACTGGCGCTTCATGCACGAGTATCTCTTCGATCATGTTGATATCCCGGCTGAAAATATCCACATACCGGACGGGACGGTTCAGATGGAACAGGTGGCTTCTTACTGCGAGCAGTACGAAAAGCAGATTGACCTGGCCGGCGGCATTGATATTCAGTTGCTGGGTATTGGCCGTACCGGACACATTGGCTTTAATGAGCCGGGAGCCTGGGAAACATCGCCCACGCGCATGGTACGCCTCGATCACCTCACCCGCCACGATGCTATCAAGGATTTTCAGAGTGAAGACGATGTGCCTTATCGCGCCATTACAATGGGCGTAGGCAGTATCTTCAAGGCACGTACGGTGTATCTGATGGCCTGGGGGCAGCACAAGGCCAGCATTGTTCAACAGGCAGTGGAAGGCGGGATTTCTACCCTGGTACCAGCTACTTTCCTGCAGAAACACCCGAATGTAAAGGTCGTACTCGACCGGAGTGCCAGTGAAGAGCTCACGCGCATGAGCGCACCCTGGCTTGTTGGAATCTGCAACTGGAATGATGACCTGATCTGCAAGTCGGTGGTCTGGCTCTCGCAAACCACGGGAAAGCCTATTCTCAAGCTCACCGACGAAGATTACAACGAACACGGCCTCAGCGAACTGATTATTGAGCAGGCCAACTCCTACGAACTGAATATCCGTATTTTCAATCGCCTGCAGCGCACTATCACCGGCTGGCCGGGCGGAAAGCCCCACGCCGACGATACCAGCAGGCCAGAACGCGCCAAACCGGCCAAAAAACGGGTTATCGTGTTCAGTCCGCACCCCGATGATGACGTGATTTCCATGGGTGGTACCTTCCAGCGTCTGGTGGATCAGGGCCATGAAGTCCATGTAGCCTACCAGACCTCGGGAAATATTGCGGTGCATGACTATGACGCGCTCAGATATGCCGAGTTCGTCCTGGAATTCGGGCAGGTGCACCAGACTATGTCGGAAGAGGAGGTGAAGCGTTTCAAAAAAGTCATCCAGTTTCTCAACAGAAAGAATGACTCCAGCGAGGATATCCCGGAGGTGCGCAGTATCAAGGGGCTTATACGCCGCGGCGAGGCCCGTGCAGGCGCCCGATTCACCGGCCTCCCCGACGAAAGAATCCACTTTCTGGATATGCCCTTCTATGAAACGGGTCGTACCCGCAAAAAACCGCTGGGCGAAGAGGATATCAGTATTGTGATGGAACTCATTGAGCGCGTCAAGCCGCACCAGATATATGCTGCCGGTGATCTGGCTGATCCGCACGGAACCCATCGTGTTTGTCTGGATGCCATCTTCGAGGCGCACCGCCGCCTGAGCGGTGAGCACGAATGGATGAAGGACTGTTGGGTATGGATGTATCGCGGTGCCTGGCACGAGTGGCCGGTCTATGAGATCGAGATGGCTGTGCCGATGAGTCCGCAGCAGTTGCG
>CAIYFY010000135.1 GCA_903925535.1 uncultured Bacteroidota bacterium
ATCAATTGCTGTCAGATACGATAAACGCACAACATATTATCGGGGCTGAAGAGCCAATACTGGGCAGCTTTCCCAATATCAGGTTCAACACCGTCTCTCATCTGGAGCTTGTTCAGTTTATAGAGCAGGTGATCATGGATGTGAAGCCCGATTACCTGTTTACGCATCACCCGTATGACCTCAATAACGACCACCACCATGTTTCCCTGGCCTGTCAGGCTGCATCCAGATTATACCAGCGGAGAGATATAAAGCGTATCAGGGGACTGTATTTTATGGAGATACTGTCTTCAACGGACTGGTCTTACCCCTCAACGGGCAACCAGTTTAATCCGAACACCTTTTTTGAAATTGGACCTGACGGTCTTGAGAGCAAGTTGGAAGCACTGTTTGCCTATCGGGGTGTCATGCGTGATTTCCCACATTCCCGCTCAAAAGAAATCGTGGAGGGGCTGGCCGCTTACAGGGGAGGGCAGTCCGGATTAAGATATGCAGAGGCTTTTCAGTCTGTATTCAACTTGCTTGAGTTATGAGTTCCATGTATCGTAATTTCTTCAAAAGAGTTGTTGATATTATTTTTTCTCTGTTGGTATTGGGGCTTTTGAGTCCCTTTTTGTTGTTGTTTGCAGCGATTATATACCTGCAGGACAGAGGCCCTGTATTTTTTGTACACCAACGTGTAGGACGCAACGGAGAGTTGTTTGATTTCTACAAATTCAGGAGTATGCCCGTGAGTACGCCATTGGTTGAATCGCGCGAGACAGAAAAGCTGAGTATTACACCATTCGGGCGGTTCATTCGGAGAACCAATATGGACGAATTGCCGCAACTTTTCAATATTCTGAAGGGCGATATGAGCCTGATCGGTCCCCGGCCCCCGATTCCCGATCAGACCGCTCTGATAGAACTCAGAAAGCAGAATGGTGCCCTGTTTATCAGGCCCGGGCTGACTGGCTGGGCACAGGTAAATGCGTATGACTACATGCCTGTATCTGAAAAGGCAAAATACGATGGAGAGTACAGTCAGCGTATTTCATTTTTATTTGATACGGAGATAGTGTTGAGAACACTCCTTTATCTGAGAAAAAAACCACCTGTTTACTGATGAAATTCGCGTTTTGTACTTGCGTTCAGATTGGATTGAGCTGCATTCAGGCAGCGCTCGATTCGGGCCATCAATTTGATTTGCTGATTACGTTGCATGATCACAAAGCCCGGAAGAAATCAGGTCGTGTCTATCTGGACGAAATTGCATCTACGCACAAAATACCCCTGTTGAAAATCAACCACATCAATGATCCTGAAGTCAGAGAGATGCTGGTTTCCATGGGTATTGACTGGCTTTTTATCATTGGATGGTCGCAGATTGCCTCCACCGATGTTATAGAATCATGCAACAAGGGTGTTATCGGTGCGCACCCCACGTTACTTCCGCAGGGAAGAGGCAGGGCGGCTATTCCCTGGGCCATCCTGAAAGGGCTTGATCAAACAGGAGTAACCTTTTTTGAAATGGATGAAGGCGTTGATACAGGTCCGGTACTTGATCAGTTTGTGATACCATTGGAAAAAGACGAAACGGCTGATCGCCTGTATGGCAAGGTAAACGAAGCACATGTCTTGTTGATGAAACAAATACTTCCCAAGTTACAAACCGATACATTAAGAGGTATCCGGCAGGACGAAAAAAAGGCTACTTATTGGGAGGGTAGAAAACCGGAAGATGGTGAGCTGAGCCTTCAGATGACCTGTGAGGAAGCGGATCGG
>CAIYFY010000136.1 GCA_903925535.1 uncultured Bacteroidota bacterium
AAATCACCAGTGCAGCCTATTTGCATTATAAACTATATAGTGCTAAAGTATCTGTACTGATTATAAGTAGTAATGTGTGACAAGGCAAAGGTAATAAAGTTTCAGGGAAAAGATTATTTGTTCCAACTGGCTTCCCTGATTATCACAACAATGCCGGATCACGATTTGGCACGAATATTGACAAGCGAAAATAGGTCTGTCAGTATTGGCTACATATTCCGGATTTCATTAACAACATCCTCCGGACTGGTTACCTCCACTGCGCGGCCGTAACGGAGAAGTTCAGAGTAGAGTTCGTAATTAGGAATGACGTGTATGGAGAAGAGGACGCCATCGGGCGATTCTTCCAATATCTGTTGAGAGTGATGTATCGGTTTGGTAGTCAGATATTTGGATTGTAAAAGGGAAGCGCGGAATGTAACAGTGCGCGGATTGGCGTCGGCCGGACGAGTGACGCCAACTATATCTAGAAACCAGGTTTCCGGATCAAAAAATGTGTTGACACGCCAGGGAATGGGGCTCTCCGAAGTGGACTGGATGCGATCCAGGGCGAGATTGTATATCATCGCCTCGCGTTCGTTCCATCCATATACAAACCAGCGATTTCGATATTCTTTAATCAGATATGGATGAAAGTCAAACGACACAGCTTCTTGCGCAATGAACGGGAAATACGTTACAAACAACGGTTTTTTATTCCTGATTGCCTCGTACAGTTCGCCAATCCGCCCGGTGCCGGCCGAGAGGTCGTTGGTTTCAAACTGAATGATCCTGGTATCGGGAAACCGGGCCCAGCCTTCCAGTTTTTCGATGATTTCCTGCAGCGGCTGCACCACGGGCAGTCCCCGGAACTGTTTAAGCAGTGTGAGCGCGCTGCGAATCGCCCCCTTGTCGTGTTCGGAAAACGGCATTTTGACAATGGAAAAATTGCGGTCGGCATAGGTATAGCGCCCGTCCTCACAGATGATTTCGGCGCCATAGCCGTCGGGAGGGATTCGTTGCAGCATATCCAGGTCGTAAAAAATGGTGCGCCGGCTCACCCCGGAGGTGATGCCAAAGGCTTCCCGGAGCGCGGCAGAGACTTCCTCGCGGAGCTCCTCGAGCGTCCATTTGCGGGGGCGCCGGAGCAGGCTGTCGAGTACACGGTAACGAAAAGATGCTTGTTTGTTGGAAGGCATAATACAGAATTTTACAGTGCAAATAGGTTGCACCATCACGCTTTTTCTTTGCAGTCGAAACAGAGATGGACGCCGCAAAACACGCAATATTCCTGAATAATTCACCAAATCAGACATGAAAAAGGTAAAATACCTGTGTATCAGGTTCAAAAACGAAGTGGGTTTCCAGGAATTACGGAAATTCCGGGGGGCCGTGATCGAGGTGGCCGGCCGCGATCACGTGCTGTTCCACAACCACGCCGACGGCAACTTTCGGTACAGTTATCCGCTCATACAATACAAGCGCGCAGGTGCCCGCGCGGCGCTCGTGTGCCTCGAGGAAGGGGTACATGAGGTGCACGCTTTTTTTCAGGGCCGCCCCCGCACGCTCTGGCTCGGTGATCGCGAAATTGTGCCCGAAGTGGAATCCATGCAGATGAAGGAAGTCAACCTGCAGGTGTGGGACAAGCCCTTTCATTACCGCCTGCAGAACTGGCTGGCCCTGAGCCAGGAGCACTACCCCGTGTGGCAGGATATGACCGACGAAACCGAACGCCGCCGCTTCCTGACCTCCATCCTCACGGGCAACCTGCTCTCCATGGCCAAGGGCCTCGACTGGAATGTGGACAGGGAAATCAAAGTGCAGTTCCACTATATCGGCGCGCCACAGCTCATCCGGTTCAAGGAGCAGTCACTCACCTCTTTCCAGGCCCGGTTCAGCGCCAACATCTGGCTGCCACCCTACCTCGGACTGGGCAAAGGCGCAGCCCTGGGGTACGGCATGGCGAGCCCGGACAAACAGTTTTTTAAACAGGCACAAGTTAAACATGATGAATCTCAGTTGCCCCGCGCAACAGGAAACCCTCTAACACAATGAAGAACATGATGCATTCAATTACATTTACGTGCGAGGTCATCACCCCCATGTTCCTGGCCGGCGCAGACGGCCAAACACCGGAGTTGCGCCCTGCCTCAATCAAAGGCGCCATGCGATTCTGGTGGAGAGCCATGCATGGGAATCTGGGGCTGGATGAACTTAAAAAGAAAGAAGCCATGATATTCGGAGGCGCTGGTGATAATCAGGGAAGAAGCAAGGTGATTGTGAGAATATTGGCACCTCAACCCTCGAAATCATCTATTCCGCTACCAGTCAGACTCATGAGTACATACAAAAAATATAACATAAATGGATTAGACTACATGGCCTATGGAATGCTTAAATTTGATAGAAACGAGAGAAAAAATATTTTAATTCGATCTTATATCGGACCGGGAGAATCATTTCGCTTGTGTTTGGTGGTCGAAAAACAATATTCCAATGAAATTTTGAGTGCTCTTTACCTATTGAGTGAATATGGGGGGTTAGGGGCCAAATCAAGGAATGGTTATGGAGGCTTCAGAATAGTTGAGGGGAACGAACACCTTGTCAATGTCGCGGTAGAAAACTATCAGAATGAACCCTCAAGCTTTTGTTGTTTGAGCAAGCATACAAAAATTGATGAAAAAAAAGGTTTCACTCATTGGAAAGATGCTATTTTTTTTCTGGGGGAATCATATCAAATCGCGAGAGAAAAAATTGACAGCAAACACGTGTACGAAAACAGAGTTTTTATAAGCCATCCTATAATTGATGGGACAAGGGGAGAGGTCAAAGAGACGATTCTTCGAAATGGTCGTCATGCAAAGCCGTATTTTATGAACGTCTCAAAGGATAACGATGGCAAGTATTCGGCAAAACGGATTAGTATGCCATATAATTTCCTGGAAGGACACCCTGAATACAATAAAAAGTATCTAAATCGCTACTGGGAAGCAATCGAAAGTTTCAACAAAAAACTTGGACTGAATGAATAATAAAACTCACCTTTTCATATTTACCATAGGCCCCGTACAGTCTTTCATTGCACAGGCGAGAAAGACTCAGGATTTGTATGCTGGCAGTCAGTTGTTGTCAGATCTCATTCGATTTGCATTTGAAGAGGCTGAAAAAAACAGTGTAACCGGCGAATTTCAATTAATATTTCCGTACCGCAATGCGAATTCCATGCCTAATCGTTTTGTGGCAC